>JBBRVD010000013.1:0-37222 GCA_038247175.1 Burkholderiales bacterium
GAGCCGGATACGGCAGCGAAGATCATGCAGGTCAAAACGCAGGTCATCGGCAGGCCACCCTGCACACCGCCGACGACGCTCTTGGCGAACTCGACCAGGCGGCGCGAGATACCGCCCGTCTCCATGATGTTGCCTGCCAGGATGAAAAACGGGATCGCGGCCAACGGGAACTTGTTCAGCGAGTTGAACATCTCCTTGACCGAGATCAGCATGTGGGCGTTGTTCATCTGCATGCCCGCGATCGCGGCCAGGCCGATCGACACCGCCACTGAAACCGACAGCGCAAAACACAGCGCCATCGTCGAGATCATGACGAAACTCATATCAAGGCCTCCACGCTGCGCGCTGCGGCATGATCCTTGGGAGCGGCCCGGCGGAAAATCAACGAAGCCTGCGCACTACGCGCTGCGGCATGATCCTTGGGAGCGGCCCGGCGGATCATTGAGCCGTCTCCAGTTCGTGCCGCTTCGGATCGATCAGCTGGCCGACCAGACTGATGATGCAGAACACGCCGCCAACTGGAAGGGAAAGGTAGGCCCAGAACATCGAGATGTTCTCCAGGCCGATGACAGTCTGGACCTTGCCTCGGTTGGCATAGTCCCAGCCCCACCAGATGATGACCAGCACCAGCACCATCGACGCGATGAAGACCACCCACTCGAGCACCCGTTTCAATGCCGCAGGGCTCCAGCGGTAGATCACGTCGACGCTGACCATGGCGCCCTGTCGGAACGCCATCGGGATGCCCATGAACACCATCCAGATCAGGCTGAACCGGATCAGCACCTCTGACCACTCGGCGGGCCGCTCCAGGATGAACCGTGTGATGATCTGGTACATGCCCAGACTGGCCGCGATAGCCATCATCACGCAGGCGGCCACCATCGCAAACCCGGTGGTGAACCGCTCGAAACGCAGAAACGCGGCCTTCATGTGTCACCGCTTCCCGAAGCACGGACGCAGTTGTGGACGCTGCCCGCACGGCAGCGGGAGGCAGGTGACGGCCATGACGGCGCTTACTTGTAGTTGCGGATGCGGTCGATCGCGGCCTTGCCGAACTGCTTGTCGAAGTCGGCATATGCCGGCGCCATCGTCGCGACGAACTTGGCCTTGTCGAGGTTTTCGACCACGGTCATGCCCTTGCTGCGCAACTCGGCGACACCCTTGGCATCGTCTGCCGCAACCCGCGCGCGATTGGCCTTGGTGGCTTCCTTGGCCGCCTCGAGGAAGGCCTGCTGGTCGGCCGGGGTGAGCTTGTCGAAGGCTGCCTTGTTCATCAGGAAGATCGCAGGCGAATACACGTGACCGGTCAGGCTCAGGTGTTTCTGCACCTGGTCGAACTTGGCTGCCATGATCACAGACAGCGGATTTTCCTGGCCGTCGACCGTACCCTGCTGCAAAGCAGTGAACACTTCGGGGAAAGCCATCGGTGTGGGCACAATACCGAAGGTCTTGTAGGCCGCAATATGGATCGGGTTCTCCATGGTCCGCATCTTCAGGCCCTTGAGGTCATCGGGTCCCTGCACCGAGCGCTTGTTGTTGGTCATGTGGCGCACGCCATTCTCGGCCCAGGCCAGCGCCTTGAAACCCTTGGGCTCGAACTGCTTGAGCATCTCCTGACCGATCGGGCCGTCGAGCACCGCATGCGCATGCGCCTTGTCGCGAAACAGGAACGGAATATCCAGAATCTTGGCTTCTGGCACGAAGTTTGGCACCGGGCCGGTGGAGGTCAGGGTCAGTTCCTGGGTGCCGAGCTGAACAGCCTCGATCGATTCGCGTTCGCCACCGAGCGAGCCCGAATAGAAGTTCTGGATCTTGTAGCGGCCGTTGGTGCGTTTCTCGACCTCGCGCGCGAACACGACCAGGCCGACGCCCTGGTGCGAATCCTCGGCGATCGAGATGCTGCTGCGCATCGTCACCTGCGCGCTGGATAGGCTGACAAAACCGGCGGCCAATGACAGGCCGATGAGCAGTGCTTTCAATTTCACGTGAAGTCTCCTTGGTTTGAAACGGGGTTGCAGTTTACGGGCAATATTGCCGTCGCGCTGGTACGATGCCCGGCGATGAAAGGGTCTTTCCAGATCGCGCATTGTGCCGACCGCCGTGAAACGGCACGGTATCGCCGGTCTCATCGCAGCCGATAACGCTCGATGACATCGCGGTTGACGTCGACACCGAGCCCTGGCCCGTCGGGGATGGCAACCCGCCCGCCCTGCATGGTAATCGCACCGAAGATCAGGTCCTGGCGAAACGGGTGCGCGGACTGGTCGTATTCCAGCATCGGCTCGATCGGGCTCAGCGCCAACGGCGCCGGCGCCAGCGTGGCCAGGAACTGCAGCGACGCGGCCAAGCCGATGCCCGAACCCCAGACGTGCGGTGTGATCGGCATGTGCCAGGCCTGGGCCAGCGCGGCAATCTTGCGGCATTCTGTGAAGCCGCCAGCCGAGCACAAGTCGGGCTGCAGCATGTCGACGGCGCGGCGCGACACCCATTCGCGGAATCCGAACTTGGTGAACTCGTTCTCGCCAGCGGCCAGCCAGATGTTGGTCAGGCTCTTCAGTTCACGATAACCCTCGATGTCCTCGGGCGAGATCGGTTCCTCGAACCAGTGGATATCGTCCGGCTCGATCGCCCGCAGGATGCGCCGTGCCGCGCCGACGTTGTAGGCATGGTTGGCGTCGACCATCAGTTTCGGGCCGCGACCGATGGCTTCGCGCACGGAATGGACATACGCGATGTCCTCCTCGACGCCAAAGCCGATCTTGAGCTTCATCGCATCGAAGCCATTGGCCAGGTGCCGGCGCGCCTCGTCGATCGCCTCGGCCGGGTAGACGCCGCCCTTGCGCCGGTAGAAACCGGTTGCGTAGGGTTGCACCGAGGTTCGGTGCGCGCCACCCAGCAGTTTGTGCACCGGCTTGCCGAGCGCATGGCCCAGGCAGTCCCAGATCGCGATGTCGACGCCGCTGATGGCATTGGGCACCGCGCCTTTCTGTCCGAACGGACGCGTCAGGTTGTACATGCGCTCCCACAATACCTCGACATCGAACGGGTCCTGTCCCACGACGATGGGCTTGAGCGCGTGTTCGATGATGGCCGCGGCGATCTGCGGCGGCTGCAGGCCATGGCACAACGATTCGCCCCAGCCATGGATGCCGTCGTCGGTGACGACCTCGACGAGCACGGCGCTGCGTTGGTGGACCCAGCCCATCGAGAACGCGAACGGCTCGTTCAGCGGCGTGCTCAGGACATGGGTCTTGACGTCGGCGATTTTCATGGCGTACGACTCCGGAAATTTCAGGAAGGCGCGGATGCGGCCGGCACCGCAGTTCAAGCGGCAGCCCCTGACCCAGCGTCAGCTCAGCCCGTACGGTACCAGCCTTCTCGTGCCGCACCGCCACGGATACCTGCGCACCGGCAGCAGGCCCGCGCAACAGCCATTGCAGCTTGGCGCGATCGGCCATCGGCGTGTGTCGACCATGAAACTCACCAGCGAGTGTTTGTAGGCCCATGTGAGGCGCTCGCTGCACCGCGCTGCGCCGGATGAGAGTCCCGCGAGCGTGGCCTGCGGGCATGATACTTTGACTGCTGCCATCGCACGGACCGCTTGAACGGGCTTATGACCCACACGCAGCACGTCGGCGCACGCGCGGCGATGTAGCGCTGCAGGGCGCACTGTGCCGCGCGCCAGGCGATAGGGTCCGACCGCGAGCCGCCCCGCTCAGCCGCCCCGTCGCGCCCGTTCGTAGAGCCCTTGCACCTTCGACTCGTTCGCCTGCAGCTCGCGGATACGCTGCGGCCCGCTGGGGTGGGTGGACAGGAAAGCCAGGTTGCCGCCGCCACCACCCGAGGCCTCGGCCATCTTGCGCCACAGGCTGGCACCCGCTTGCGGCGCGTAACCGGCACGGGCCGCAAGTTCAAGGCCGACCAGGTCGGCCTCGCTTTCGTCCTCACGGCTGAAATTGAGCGTGAGCAACTGGGTTCCGATGTTGGCGGCGACGTCGCCCAGATCACCCAGACCCAGCAGCCGCGACATCAGCGACAGCCCCATGCCGGTTGCCTGTGTCTTGCCGATGCGTTCGCTGGCGTGCTCACGCAGCGCGTGCGCCATCTCATGACCCATGATCATCGCGGCCTCGTCATCGGTCAGCTGCAGCCGCTCCAGGATGCCGACGTAGAACGCGATCTTGCCGCCGGGCATGCAGAACGCGTTGATCTCCTTGCTGCGGATCAGGTTGACGTCCCAATTCCATCGGCTGGCGCGTTCGTTCCACTGCCCGGTAAACGGAACGATCCGCTGGGCGATCGCGCGCAAGCGGCGCAACTGCCCATCGTTTGCCGACGCCAGCGCGCCTTGCGATCGGGCCTCGGACATCATCTTGGCGTATTGCTGGGCCGCGGCCTGCTCGATCTGGTCGGCCGAGACCAGCTTGCGGAACCCCGACCGGCTGCCTACGTCGACCTGCGCGATCACTGGCGCGGCGGCCAGCGCCGTGGCCGCGAGCATGAAGCCCCGGCGCCCGGCCCAGCCAGAGCGATTGGAAATGCACCGCATACACATGGGTGAATAATAGTCGCAAGCACACGGGTTCCGCATGTCAGACAACACCGCAATCTCCGACCAAGCCCGAATTACCTGGCGCGTGGCGTTGCGCGTCTACCTGGAGCCGGCGAGCCTGCGCATGCTGCTGCTGGGTTTCTCGGCCGGCCTGCCGTTGCTGCTGGTGTTCGGCACGCTGAGTTTCTGGTTGCGTGAAGCCGGCATCGACCGCACCACCATCGGCCACCTGAGCTGGGTCGGCCTGGCCTATGGCTTCAAATGGGCCTGGTCGCCCCTGGTGGACCGGCTGCCGATACCGCTGCTGACCCGCCGGCTGGGACGCCGGCGCAGTTGGTTGCTGTTGTCGCAGGCCGTGATCATCGCAGCGTTGGTCGCCATGGCGCTGACCAACCCGCAGTTGACGCTGGCGCCAATGGTCTGGGGAGCGTTGGCTGTTGCTTTCGGCTCGGCCACGCAGGACATCGCGCTGGACGCCTACCGGATCGAGTCGGCGTCGACCGAGCGCCAGGGCGCCTTGGCGGCGACCTACCAGACCGGTTACCGAATCGCCATGATCTGGGCCGGCGCCGGCGTGTTGTGGATCGCTGCGCGCGCCGAGGTCAGCGGCGCGGCGCTGTACCAGCCCGAGGCATGGCGCACCGCTTATCTGGTGATGGCCGCATCGATGGTGGTGGGCGTGTTGACCGTGTTGTTCTCGCCGGAGCCGCAACACCGGGTACTGGCGCCGGCCAGGAACATCGCCGAATGGGCGCATGGCGCACTGGTGGAGCCCTTCGCCGACTTCCTGGGCCGCTACCGCTGGCATGCGGCGCTGATCCTCGGCCTGATCGCGATCTACCGCATCAGCGACGTGGTGATGGGCATCATGGCCAATCCGTTCTATGTCGACATGGGGTACTCCAAGGATGAGGTGGCCGCCGTGACCAAGATCTATGGCGTGATCATGACCCTGGTGGGCGCCTTCATCGGCGGCGTCATGTCGATGCGTTACGGCGTCATGCGTATCCTGATGCTGGGTGCCGTGCTCAGCGCGGCGACCAACCTGCTGTTTGCCTGGCTGGCCGGCCATGGCCACGACGTGACCGCGCTGATCATGGTCGTCTCGGCCGACAACCTGAGCAGCGGCATCGCGTCTGCGGCCTTCATCGCCTACCTGTCCGGCCTGACGAATATCCAGTATTCTGCGACGCAGTACGCCTTGTTCAGCTCCCTGATGTTGCTGCTGCCCAAGTTTCTGGCCGGTTTCTCGGGTCAATACGTCGACAGCTTCGGCTACGCGAATTTCTTTACCGCCACCGCGCTGCTGGGTGTTCCGGTGCTCGCGTTGATCGCGCTGGCATCCTGGGCCGGCCATGGGCACAAGACGCGAGCGGACGTCGCCGCGGCCACATCCACGGCCACATCCGCACCCTGAGGTTGGGGCTGCATCCAGCCACTGGCCACTG
The DNA here is from genome assembly GCA_038247175.1 of Burkholderiales bacterium. Lineage (GTDB taxonomy): Bacteria > Pseudomonadota > Gammaproteobacteria > Burkholderiales > Burkholderiaceae_C > CAISIP01. The sequence continues at coordinate 6,004 of JBBRVD010000013.1, forward strand.
GTCAGAGCGAATTTACCTGCTCTTTACCGCCGTTTCGGGTCCGGCGCCCCTGCAACGCATAAACTGACTCCATGGTGGAACGGCTCTTGATGATCGAGGACGATGAGCGCCTGGCCCAGATGGTGTCCCAGTACCTGGGCCAATCGGGTTACCAGGTGTCGCATGCGGCGGATGCGCAAACCGGGCTGAGTCGCCTGCAGGGTCGGGGGCCAGAACCGCTGCCCGATCTGGTCATCCTGGACCTGATGTTGCCTGACATGGATGGCCTCGAGGTCTGCAGGCGCATCCGTGCCATGCCGGGCGCTGCAGCGCGCATGCCGGTGCTGATGCTCACCGCCAAGGGCGATCCCATGGACCGTATCGTCGGCCTGGAGATCGGCGCCGACGACTATCTGCCCAAACCGTTCGAGCCGCGCGAACTGCTGGCCCGCATCCGCGCAGTGTTGCGCCGCAACGGCGCGGCGGACACTCCAGCCCAGGTGATGCAGTTCGGTTCGTTGCAGATCGACCGCGACGCACGCAGCGTCACGGTGGCCGAACAGCCGTGCGAACTCACCTCCTACCAGTTCGACCTGCTTGTCGCACTGGCCGAGCGCGCCGGCCGCGTTCTGACCCGCGACCAGATCATGGAGGCCGTGCGCGGGCGAGAACTCGATGCCTTCGACCGCTCGATCGACGTGCACATGGGCCGCATTCGCGCCGCGATCGAGCACGATCCGAAGAATCCCAAACGCATCCTCACAGTCCGGGGCGTCGGTTATGTGTTCTCACGACAACAAGACTGAACCTGCAAGGCCGCCCCAGGGACGTCAGCACCGCAGCCTGCCTCGCGCAGGTGATGGCCAATGATTACCGAAACGGGACTATCGCCATGAAGATTCCGCTGTTCCAGCGCCTGTATCTGCGCATATGGCTTGCCGTCGTCGGAGCCGTCGTGCTGATGATGATGCTCGTGGGATGGTTATGGAGGGTCGAGGCCGAGCATGAGCGCGCCATGCGACCCGGCCGCGAGATCGTGCTGCGCGACGCCACCGGCGCCATCATCGGACAGGCGCCCGCGCGGCCGATCCGGGTGCCCGGACAGGGCCCCGAGTTCGAGGTGATCACGCGCACCGGGCAGACGCTTTATATCCAGTTGCCGCGTCCGCGGGAATCGGGCGACATGGGACCACGTCGTCCCGGCCCAGTGAACCAGCGTATGAATTTCGCCTGGATGTTGGCGCTGATAGCCGCAGCAGTGGCGCTGGGCAGTTACCCGGTCGTACGGCGGCTGACGCAGCGGCTGGAGCGGGTTGAATCCGGCGTGCGCCAATGGGGCGAAGGCGACCTGGGCCGGCGATTGCCGGAAGACGGCCAGGACGAGGTCGCCCATCTGGCGCGCGGCTTCAACGAGGCTGCGGGGCGGGTACAGGCGCTGCTGCAATCGCACAAGGCGCTGCTGGCCAATGCCTCGCACGAACTGCGCTCGCCCCTGACCCGTATCCGCATGGGCCTGGAGTTGATGGACGCACAGACTTCGGCCATCGTCAAGGCGGAGATCGCGCGCAACATTCAGGAGCTGGACCTGCTGATCGGCGAGATCCTGCTGGCCAGTCGTCTCGATGCCAGCGAAGCAGACATCGGCACGCTGGAGCCGCTCGATCTGGTCGGCATTGCGGCAGAGGAATGCTCGCGCGTGAATGCCGAACTGCAGGTGGAGGGTGATGCGGACAGCCTGACAGTGATCGGAGTGGCCAAGCTGCTGCGCAGGGTGGTGCGCAACCTGCTGGAGAACGCGCATCGGCATGCCGCCGGCGAAGTCCGGTTGCAGCTGTCGGCACGCGGCGGAACGGTCAGGTTGGCGGTCAGCGACCATGGTCCGGGAGTACCCGCCACATACCGCGAACGCATCTTCGAGCCGTTTTTCCGGCTGCCGGGCGCCAGCGAACGCGACGGTGGTGTCGGCCTGGGGCTGGCGCTGGTCAAATCGATCGTGCAACGGCATGGCGGAACCGTCCTGTGCACGTCACGGCCGCAAGGTGGCGCATGTTTTGAGGTTTCGTTACCGCAAAAACAGCCGACTGGCAGCCGATAGCGCGACCAGCAGCGCCACCACCGAAGCCACCAACGGCGGGAATATTACCGCTTTCGCGGTAAACGCCGGCTCCATCCCCTGAATGGAGGATGGCGCAGACCTGATCCGTTGGCTACAGTCCACCCAACTGCTGTCACAGTTCTACAAAGGCGGGCTCAGGCGCTGCGAAGGGGCCCCACCGAAAAAAGATTCTCGTCTCCAACGATGTCCTTCACAGGACTCTTTCAAGCCACCTTCGGGTGGCTTTTTTTTGGCTGAGGGGGTTTTACTACGCTGGTGGCCCGAGAAAGCCTGGATAGTCAATACTGGCGCAGGTTTTCAGCATGCTTCCCGCGACCGCCGCTTCAACCGCGCCGCCCGGTAGGTGCGAGTTCATTAGGCCTTACGGGTGTGGCTGATAACACCTACACGTCCGCAGGACAGTCTGCCTGATGTCAAACTTTCTTCTCCAATGGGCCTCCCGGACGCGCCGGCCGCATAGCTGCAGCGCGATACTTCGGCGGAAAACTGACAACCGAGGGGCTTTGAGAGGGTCGCAGAGTCTGTCGCGAGTCGAACCTGTGTGCGACACCATACAGACAGAGATGGCGAACGCTGCCAGCATTTAGCGTCTAGGAACCTGTCCCTGGCTTCGAGCGCGCACGTTACAGCACGCCCAAATATATGCCCGATAAAGATGATTCAGCCCACGCAAAAGAACATGCCACAGCCCCTGTCTGCGCCCCGCGAACTGACACGCGTCATTAGCCGGAGCGAACAAATCAAGGGGGAAGTTGAGGGTTGCGCTGACGAGTTGGCGCGCGTCAATGCGGCGTTCAAGGACGAGCTGGCCTTGCAACCGCAGGCCAGCCTGGAGGAAGCTCTCGCGCAGAACGAACTGATCGAAAGCAAGGTCAAGGCATGTGCAGTCGACCTGGACACGGTCAACGGCGCCTTGCAGGCCGAACTCAGAGAACGCGAGGTTCTGGAACATGAGTTGGCGGCCGCACAAGAGCAAGAAAAATCTGCCCGCGATGCTGCGTTCCACGACCCGCTCACGTCGTTGCCGAACCGCGTGCTCTTCAACGACCGTCTGGAGCATGGGCTCGCTCAGGCAAAGCGGCACGATAGAACCCTGGCTGTCATGTTCATCGACCTGGATGGCTTCAAGGCCATCAACGACACGCACGGGCACCCTGCCGGCGACAGCGTGCTGAAGACAATCGCCAGCAGGCTCATCGCTGTGACGCGTGAGGACGATACTGTCAGCAGACACGGAGGTGACGAGTTCCTGTACCTGCTTCTTGAACTCGATCTAGAGGCTCATGCCTCAGCGGTTGCAACAAAAATCGTCGCAGAACTCGGGCAACCGTGCGAATTGAACTCGAATGGAGCGCAGCTTTCGCTTCGCGTCGGCTGCAGCATCGGAATTGCCATGTTCCCAGGTGACGGCGAAACGGCAGACGAGTTGGTCAAGAGTGCGGATAGGGCGATGTACCGTGCGAAGCGAGAGCGCACCGGTTATGCCTTCGCCTCAACCACTACCCGGGAAGATGCCGACCGCAGCGCGTCAAACGTTGTTTGAGCGTCGACGGAGTCCGTTTTACATCGAAAGTCGCTCAAGCGATTGCCGCTCACGCTTTCAGTGGTGCGCGTCGAAATGCTCACCCGCCTTGAGCGCATAGACCGTCCCGCAATACGGGCACTTGGCCTGACCGGTATGCGCCACGTCCAGGTAGACCTTGGGGTGGCTGTTCCAGATCTTCATGTCGGCCTTGGGGCTGGGACAGAACACGCCACCCTGGGCGTTGAGGTCCTTGGCCAGCAGTTCTACAGGGTTCTTGCTCATGGGGTATTTGCCTTCGTGACCTGGCAGTTCGCACAGGGCCGCTTCAGACCCGCGCCAGCCAGTGCGCATATTTCGGATTGCGTCCGTTCACGATGTCAAAGAACGCGCTTTGGATCTTCTCGGTGATCGGCCCGCGCGAGCCTCGCCCGAGCGGTATGCGGTCAAGTTCGCGGATCGGTGTGACTTCGGCGGCGGTGCCGGTGAAGAAGGCTTCGTCGCAGATGTACATCTCGTCGCGGGTGATTCGCTTTTGAACCAGCTCCAGGCCCAGGTCCTTGCAGATATGCGTCACGGTGTTGCGGGTGATGCCGTTGAGCGCGCCCGCCGACAGGTCGGGGGTGTAGACCACGCCATCCTTCACGACGAACACGTTCTCGCCGGCGCCTTCGCTGACGAAGCCGCTGACATCGAGCAGCATCGCCTCGTCGTAGCCGTCGTCGGTGGCCTCCTGATTGGCCAGGATGGAGTTGGTGTAGTTGCTGACCGCCTTGGCTTGCGTCATCGTGGTATTGACGTGGTGGCGGGTGTAGCTGGAGATCTTGACCCGGATGCCGTTCTTGATGCCATCTTCGCCCAGGTAGGCGCCCCAGGGCCAGGCGGCGACCATCAAATGGATGGTGTTGCCCTTCATGCTGACGCCGAGTTTCTGCGAGCCGACCCAGGTCAGCGGGCGCAGGTAGCAACTCTCGAGCTTGTTCTCGCGCACCACCAGCTTCTGCGCCTCCATCACCTCCTCGAGCGTGAACGGGATCTTCATGCGCAGGATCTTGGCGCTGTTGAACAGCCGCTCGGTATGTTCGCGCAGGCGAAAGATCGCGGTTCCGCCGGCGGTGTTGTACGCACGTACCCCCTCGAACGCGCCACAGCCGTAATGCAGCGTATGGGTCAGCACATGGATCTTGGCGTCGCGCCACTCGACCAGCTGACCGTCCATCCAGATCTTGCCGTCGCGATCGTCCATTGAAGCGGGTACTGCGCTCATGTTGGTCATTCCTTGTTGTCTGACGCCCGTTGCGGGCCCGGGTTGGTTTGGGAGCTTGCGTGTTTCTGGCTGTCGTCGCTGACGGCAGCGCCAAAACGACCGATTTTACGGGCCGCGGGCCCCATCGACATGTCGGTCCGTGGAGCATCGTCGGCCAATATAGGCCGCACCATGTCCCATCGCACCAGCCGCCCGCCCAGGAACTCGCAGTCCACGTAGGACTGGCCGTTGTCGCTCCAGCGATAGACCTCGGGCTGTTCGTCCTTGACCGTCTGCAGTGCGCCCAGCGAGCGGGTCATGGCGGTCACGTGCAGCAGGGTCACGCCGGGCTTGAGCCTGGCATTGAACATCACCGCGCTGTCGACATGCCCGATCGGGCGGTCGGCGGCACGCTTGAGCACCTGCATCATGCGGTTGAAGTGCAGCAGCAGCCACATCACCAGCACGGTGGCGACGACGACGACACCCGGCCAGCCAAACCGATGCCAGGCGAAGGCGAATGCGGCCACGCCGACCAACGCAATTGCGATACGAGGAAACAGAGGTGGCATGGGCGCTTGGCTCGAAGGGCGCGCCGGCATCGTAGCCGACGCAGATCGCACGAACCGGGGCAAACGGAGCGTGCAGTTCTGCTGGGAGATTGAAGCCCGGCATTTTAGGCGCGCCTGCCACTGTGCCGGCCCCCGGCCGCGCGGGCCGGGTGCGTCAGGTCAGGCCGCGCACGGTCTCCATCGCCTGCTCAACCCGGTCCACCCCGTGGATGACCAGGCCTTCGATCGGCTTTTTCGGCAGGTTGGCCTTGGGCACGACGGCCACGCTGAACCCGAGTTTGGCGGCTTCGCGCAACCGCTCCTGGCCGCGCGGTGCTGGCCGCACCTCGCCGGCCAGGCCGACCTCGCCAAACGCGAAGAATCCCTTGGGCAGCGGCTTGCCACGCAGGCTGGAGGTGATCGCCAGCATCACCGCCAGGTCGGCTGCCGGCTCGCTGATGCGTACGCCACCGACCGCGTTGACGAATACGTCCTGGTCGGCACAAGCCACGCCGGCATGGCGGTGCAAGACTGCCAGCAGCATCGCCAGCCGGTCGCGGTCCAGGCCGACCGACAGGCGGCGTGGGCTGGGTCCTCCGCCATCGACCAGCGCCTGGATCTCGACCAGCAGCGGCCGGCTGCCCTCGAGTGTGACCATCACGCAGCTGCCGGGCACGGCTGCGTCGTGCTGACTCAGAAAGATGGCGCTGGGATTGCTCACCCCCTTGAGGCCGCGCTCCGTCATCGCGAACACGCCGATCTCGTTGACTGCACCGAAACGGTTCTTGATCGCGCGCACGAGCCGATAGCTGGAATGGGTATCGCCCTCGAAATACAGCACCGTGTCGACCATGTGTTCCAGCACCCGCGGCCCGGCCAGCGCGCCTTCCTTGGTGACATGGCCGACCAGCACGATACACACGCCGCTGGCCTTGGCCGCGCGCGTCAGGTGGGCGGCGCATTCACGCACCTGGGCCACCGAGCCGGGCGCCGAGGTAAGCTGGTCGGAATACACCGTCTGGATCGAGTCGATGACGGCGATCTCCGGCTGTACCGCGTCCAGCGTGGCCAGGATCCTCTCAAGCCCGATCTCGGCCAGCACCTGTACCCGCGAGCCATCCAGCCCGAGCCGACGGGCGCGTAGCGCGACCTGGGCGCCGCTTTCCTCGCCAGTCACATACAGGGTGCGTTTGCCGGCGACCTGCAGGGAGTGCAGGGCCTGCAGCAGCAGTGTCGACTTGCCGATGCCCGGATCGCCACCGATCAGCACGACACCACCGTCGACGATGCCACCACCGAGCACCCGGTCGAGTTCCTCGTGACCGGTCGGGGTACGCGCCATGTCGACTGCCTCGATGTCGCCGAGCGTGGCGACCTGCGCGGTTTTCGCCAGCGACGCAAAGCGGTTGCGTACCGCCGACGGGTTGGGTGCCGCCGACTCGACCAGCGTGTTCCAGGCGCCACAGGCCGGGCACTTGCCCAACCACTTCGGGCTCGCGCCGCCGCAATCGCTGCACACGTAACTGCTTTTTTCTTTGGCCATCACTGGATGTTACTGGATACGTTTACAGTCTTTTGGCGCTCCGCTCCCCCGTTTGGAGGAAATCAGGGTTTCATTTAGTATCTTTCTCGATACCTTGATCGCAATGGAACAAGCATGAATGCGCCTGGCACTTTCTGGCCGACCGGCACTGTCTATGGCTGCCTGCTCAATTTCCGCCGTGAATGGCAGCAGTGGGGCGAACGCATGGCGCAGCCACCCCATACAGGACCACCGCGCGCACCGGTGCTGTATGTGAAGACCGCCAACACCTGGAGCACCAGCGGCGCCGGCATCATGTTGCCGGTGGGTGCCGACACGGTGCTGGTGGGCGCATCGGTGGCTTTGGTCACGGGTCCGCGGCAATGGCTTGCGGGCGCCGATCGCACCAGGCCCACCGTGGCTGGCTACGTACTGGTCAACGACCTGGAACTACCCGGAGCCAGCTATTTCCGGCCTGCCGTCAGGACCCAGTGTGTCGACGGCCTCCTGGGCCTGGGCGCTCATGCCGTCGCTCCGGACGAAGCCGGCGATCCGGCGCTGTTCGCGCTGCAGGTCCGCATCAATGGCGACCTGCGCCAGACGATCCGTTTTGACGACCTGGTCCGTGACGCCGCCACCCTGCTGCGCGATGTCGACGCGTTCATGTCGCTGCGCGAAGGCGACCTGCTGCTGCTGGGCTGTGATGCCGATCACCCCACGGCCCACGCCGGAGACCACATCGAGATAACGCTGGCCGACATACCGGTATTCGGCGTGTTGTCCAACACGCTGATGCCCGCGCGGATCCTGGATACCGCCTCATGAAACACGCACGTATCGCCTGGGCCGGCGCCGTGTGGGACGCGCTGGAACACGGAGCCGACCAGTTGCGGCTGCCCGACGGCCGGATCGTGGCCCAGCACGCGGTGGTGTGGCTGCCGCCACTGGCGCCGGTGGCGCGGCCGCGCACCATCCTCGCACTCGGCCTGAACTATGCCGACCATGCGCGCGAACTGGAATTCAAGGCGCCCGAGGAACCGCTGGTCTTCGTCAAAGGCGAAGGCAGCCTGATCGGCCACAAGGCGCAGACCGTGCGCCCGGACGGCGTAAAACACATGCACTACGAATGCGAACTCGCAGTGGTGATCGGCCGCGCCGCGCGCCAGGTTCGCCGCGACGACGCCTACGACTTCATCGCCGGCTACACGGTGGCCAACGACTACGCGATCCGCGATTACCTGGAGAACTGGTACCGACCGAACCTGCGCGTCAAGAACCGCGATGGCTGCACGCCGATCGGCCCCTGGCGGGTCGATGCGGGCGACGTCGCCGACCCGATGCGACTGGCCCTGCAGACCCGCGTCGACGGCGTCGTGACCCAGTCGGGCAATACCCGCGACATGATCTTCGACGTGCCGTTCCTGATCGAATATTTTTCCGCCTTCATGACGCTGCAGCCCGGCGATCTGATCCTGACCGGCACGCCCGACGGTGTCGTGGATTGCCCGGTGGGCGCCGAAGTCGTAACCGAGATCGAGGGTATCGGCGCCCTGATCAATACCATTGCCCGAGGAGCCCCATGCGTGTCGACCACCTGATCAACGGCAAGCGGGTTGCCGGGGCGGACTATTTCGAGACCGTCGATCCCGCCACGCAAGAGGTGTTGGCGCAAGTGGCTGCGGGTGGCGCGGCGGAGGTGAATGCCGCGGTAGCCGCCGCCAAGGCCGCGTTTCCGGCTTGGGCCGCGACACCTGCGCCGCAACGCGCCAAGCTGATCCACCGGCTCGGCGAACTGATCACGGCCCATGTGCCGGAACTCTCGGAGACCGAGACCCACGACTGCGGCCAGGTCATCGCGCAAACGCGCAAGCAGCTGGTGCCGCGTGCAGCCGACAATTTCCACTATTTTGCCGAGATGTGCACCCGCGTCGATGGCCACACCTACCCGACCGAGACGCACCTGAACTACACGCTGTTTCACCCTGTGGGCGTGTGCGCGCTGATCTCGCCGTGGAACGTGCCCTTCATGACCGCGACCTGGAAGACCGCGCCCTGCCTGGCCTTCGGCAACACCGCCGTACTCAAGATGAGCGAGCTGTCGCCATTGAGCGCCGCGCGGCTGGGCGAACTGGCGCTGGAGGCCGGTATTCCGGCCGGCGTGCTTAACCTGGTGCACGGCACCGGCAAGGACGCCGGCGACCCGCTGTGCCGACACCCGGACGTGCGCGCGATTTCGTTCACCGGCTCCACCGTCACCGGCAGCCGCATCGTGCAGGCCGCCGGACTGAAGAAATTCAGCATGGAGCTTGGCGGCAAGTCGCCGTTCGTGATTTTCGACGACGCCGACCAGGCACGGGCGCTGGACGCCGCGGTATTCATGATCTTCTCCAACAACGGCGAACGCTGCACCGCCGGTTCGCGCATCCTGGTGCAGCGATCGATCTATGCCGACTTCGTGCACCAGTTCGTCGAGCGCGCAAAGCGCATTTCCGTGGGCGATCCGATGGACGAGACCACCATCGTCGGTCCGCTGATCAGCCAGGCGCATCTGGCCAAGGTGCGAAGCTACATCGAACTCGGGCCGCAAGAAGGCGCAACACTTTTGTGCGGCGGCCTCGAAGCACCCGATTTGCCCGAGCGGGTACGCAAAGGCAACTATGTGCTGCCCACGGTGTTCGCCGATGTCGACAACCGCATGCGTATCGCGCAGGAGGAGATCTTCGGTCCGGTGGCCTGCCTGATCCCGTTCACCGACGAGGCCGACGCGATTCGGCTGGCCAACGACATCGCCTACGGGCTGTCGAGTTATGTCTGGACCGAAAACATCGGCCGCGCGCACCGGGTTGCCGCCGCCATCGAGGCTGGCATGTGCTTCGTCAACAGCCAGAACGTGCGCGACCTGCGCCAGCCTTTCGGCGGCACCAAGGCCAGCGGCACCGGCCGCGAAGGGGGTACCTGGAGCTACGAAGTGTTTTGCGAACCGAAGAACGTGGCGGTATCGATGGGCGCACACCCGATCCCACAGTGGGGAGTCGCGTGACGCCACTCCTCCATCGGGTGCAACAACTTGCACACCCCTCCCCGACCGTCCCCTTGCAGGGCAGGGCCACGAAACCGGGGCGGGCGTCCCCGCCGCAGGCCCTCGCTAGACCCCAGCTCTTAATTGGGGTCAGATTCCAATTATTCCAATTAATCCAATTAATCGTGTCGTCAAAAAAGACCAGGCACCTGATCAGAAGGAATTGGAATCTGACCCCGATTGATTCCCGCATGACGCCGACTGGCTGCCACAAACCGACGCGATCGGAGCCTGACCATGGGTAGACTCGCCCTCGCCGCCAAGATCACACATGTGCCGTCGATGGTTCTCAGTGAGCTGGAAGGACCGCGCAAGGGGACGCGGCAGGATGCGATCGACGGGCACCGGGAGATCGGCAGGCGCTGCCGCGAGCTGGGCGTCGACACGCTGGTGGTGTTCGATACCCACTGGCTGGTCAATGCCGGTTACCACATCAACTGCGCGCCCTGCTTCGAAGGCAGCTACACCAGCAACGAGTTGCCGCATTTCATCAGCAACATGCATTACGCGTGCGACGGCAATCCGGCGCTGGGAAAGTTGCTGGCGCATTCGTGCAACGCCTGGGATGTCGACACGTTGGCGCACGACGCAACCAGCCTGGCGCCCGAGTACGGTACGTTGGTGCCACTGCGCTACATGAACCCGGACCGGCACTTCAAGGTGGTCTCGGTGTCGGCCCTGTGCATGGCGCACTACCTGGGCGACAGCGCCCGGCTGGGCTGGGCGATGCGCCGCGCGGTCGAGGACGATTACGATGGAACGGTGGCATTTCTGGCCAGCGGCTCTTTGTCGCACCGCTTCGCACAGAACGGCCTGGCACCGGAATATGCGTTCAAGATCTGGAGCCCGTTCCTGGAGACGCTGGACCGAAACATGCTGCAGTTGTGGCAGCACGGCCGATGGGCCGACTTCTGTGCGATGCTGCCTGAATACGCGGCCAAGGGACACGGAGAGGGCTTCATGCACGACACCGCGATGCTGCTCGGTGCGCTCGGCTGGTCGGGCTATGATGGCCGCGCCGAGATCATCACGCCGTATTTCGGCGCCTCGGGAACCGGCCAGATCAACGCAGTGTTTCCGGTCACGCCGCAGTCGGGCGGCCAGATACCGCCAGCCCAGGCATCGGCAGCGACCGGCTTGCAGGCGCTGAGCCGGCTTTGAAAGAATTGCCATGCCCCACCTCGTCATCCTCTACACGGCCAACCTCGATCGGGAAACCGACATGACGCTGTTGTGTCGTTCACTGGCCGACACCATGCTCGGCGTGCAGGACGATGACGGCCGCCAGGTGTTCCCGACCGGCGGCACCCGGGTGCTGGCGTATCCGGCCGCACACAGCGCAGTGGCCGATGGCGAGCAGGATTACGCCTTCGTCTACCTGAACGTGCGGATGGCGCATGGCCGCAGCGCACAGGTGCACAAGCGGCTGGGCGATGCCTTGCTGATGGCAGCCAAGGCGCATTTCCAGCCGGTGTTCATGCGGCGACACATTGGCATGACGATGCAGATCGATGAAGGGCGCGAGGTGTTCGACGCCAAGCACAGCAACCTGCACCCCTTGTTCCAGCCCTCCTGAAGACACCATCGCGATGTTCAGCGAAGCACAGATCACGCAACTGGCGGCCGAGCTCCAGCAGGCCGAGCAGACGCGCACCCCGGTCGAGCATTTCTCCAGGCGGTTTCCTGACATGACAATCGAAGACGGATACGCCGTCTCGCGCGCCTGGGTCAGGCTCAAGCTGGCCAACGGCCGCAGCACACGCGGCCACAAGATCGGGCTGACCTCGCGCGCGATGCAACTGGCCAGCCAGATCACCGAACCCGACTACGGCACCTTGCTCGACGACATGTTCTTCCAGCAGGGGGGCGACATCCCGATGTCGCGTTTCATCGCGCCGCGGGTCGAGGTCGAACTGGCTTTCGTGCTCGGCAAACGGCTGCAGGGCCCGAACGTGTGCATCTTCGACGTACTGGCTGCCACCGATTATGTGGTGCCGGCGATCGAGATCATCGATGCTCGCATCGAGCAGTTCGACCGCCATACCCGGACCATGCGCAAGGTGTTCGACACCATTGCCGATAACGCCGCCAATGCCGGCATCGTCACTGGCGGGCGGCCGGTGCGACCTGACGCAGTGGACCTGCGCTGGGTCGGCGCGCTCTTGTACAAGAACGGCGTGATCGAAGAATCCGGCATCGCGGCCGCGGTGCTGAACCATCCGGCTACCGGTGTGGCCTGGCTGGCCAACAAGCTCGCGCCCTGGGGCGAGTCCCTGGAAGCGGGCGAGGTGGTGCTGGGCGGCTCATTCACCCGGCCGGTGGCAGCCCAGGCCGGCGACACTTTCCACGCCGACTACGGGCCGCTGGGCTCGATCGGTTTTCGCTTTACCTGACCCCGTTTTCGGACCGGGAAACCCCTGTAGCCTGACAAGGACCATCCGCATGCAAACCCCCGTCAACACCTTCAAGCTGGCCCTGAAGAACCAGCAGCCCCAGATCGGTTTCTGGGTCAGCATGATCAGCTCGCTGAGCACCGAGATCAGCGCCGGCGCCGGTTTCGACTGGTTGCTGCTGGACGGCGAACACACGCCCAACCACCTGCAAAGCATGCTGGCCCACCTGCAGACCATCGCCGGATACGGCAGCCAGCCGGTGTGCCGGATTCCGGTCGGCGACACCGCGCTGATCAAGCAATACCTGGACCTTGGCGCGCCCAGCCTGCTGGTGCCGATGGTGGACACCGCCGAGCAGGCCCGCATGCTGGTGCAGGCCTGTCGTTACCCGCCCCAGGGCATCCGCGGCATGGCCGGCGCACGGGCTTCGCGCTGGGGCCGTTTTCCGCGTTACGCCCACGAAGCCAACGACCAGATCTGTCTGCTGGTGCAGGCAGAGACCCGGCTGGCGTTGTCCAACCTGGACGCGATCCTGGCCATCGACGGCATCGACGGCGTCTTCATCGGTCCGGCCGACCTGTCGGCTTCCATGGGTCATGTCGGCAACCCGGCGCATCCCGAGGTGCAAGCCGCCATCGACGATGCGATCGTGCGCATCCGCAAGGCCGGCAAGGCGCCAGGCATACTGACCGCCGACGTCGCGTTGGCCAAACGGTATCTGGACCTGGGTGCCTTGTTCGTCGCGGTCGGCATCGACACCCAGCTCCTGGTGCGAGGTACGAGCGCCTTGCTGGCGCAATTCAAGACAACCGCCCAGCCGCCACAGCCCAGCAAGGACAAGACCTATGGATAGAACTGGCAGCACACTCAATGGCATCCATGCCGAAGAACACCTGGCGCGGGTCGAGCTGGCCGCGTGTTATCGCGTGTTCGCGCTACTGGGCTGGACCGAGCTGATCTACAACCACATCACGGTGCGGCTGCCCGACAGCGTCACCAGCGGCGCCAAGCAGTTCCTGATCAACCCGTTCGGCCTGCATTACAGCGAGGTCAGCGCCAGCAACCTGGTCAAGATCGACCTGCAGGGCCGGGTGCTTGACAATTCGCCGCATCCGGTCAACCCGGCCGGCTTCACCGTGCACGCAGCGCTGCACGACGGGTTGCCCGATGCCCACTGTGTCATGCACACCCATACTACAGCCGGCATGGCGGTGGCCTGTCTACAGGGCGGTCTGCAACAGACCAATTTCTACAGCGCGCAGCTGTACGGCATGGTGGCCTACCACGATTTCGAAGGTATCACCGTGCATTCCGACGAGGCGCCGCGGCTGCTCGCAAGTATCGGCGACAGGCCGACGGTGATTCTTCGCAACCATGGCCTGCTGGCCTGGGGCCAGACGCTGGCGCAGACCTTCGCCCGGTTGTGGACGCTGAACCGCGCCTGCGAGATCCAGCTGGCGACCCTGGCCATGGGGCCGGCAATCCCGATCTCCGATGCGGTCGCGCGCAAGTGCAACCACGACTCGCTGCAGTTTCATCCCAACCATGGCGCCGGCAAGGACGTGCTCGACGCCTTGGTGCGCCAGGTTGACCGCATCGATACCTCGTACCGGCAATGACGGGAACCCCCAATACGATGAACACGAACCCACCCTGCTACGAACGGATCTGCGTGGTCGGCGCCGGCGCCATCGGCGGCTGGCTGGCAGCCGCACTGTCGCGCGCCGGACGGCGGGTGTCGCTGCTGGCCCGCGGCCAGACGCTGACGGCGCTGCAGTCCCGCGGTCTGCAACTGCAAACCGGACCGGCGGATGCGCCGCAGATGCACGGTTTCGACGTAAAGGCCAGCGCCGACGCCGCCAGCCTGGGCGTGCAAGATCTGGTCATCGTCGCCGTCAAGGCGCCAGCGCTCAAAGCCGTCGCGCAACAGATCGGCCCGCTGATCGGGCCGCAGACCGTGGTGCTGACCGCCATGAACGGCGTGCCCTGGTGGTTCCTGCACGGATTCGGCGGCGCGCTGCAAGACCAGGCGCTGGAAACGGTCGATCCCGGCGGCACGATCGCCATGGCGATCGGCGCCAGGCAAGTGATCGGTGGTGTCGTGCACGCCAGCTGCTCCGTGGCCGCGCCGGGCGTGATCCGGCATGGGTTCGGCAACAAGATCATCGTGGGCGAGCCCTCGGGCGAACGCAGCGAACGGGTGCTCGCGCTGGCCGCGCTGCTGCAGGCGGGTGGCCTGGAGGCGCCGGTGTCGGAGCAGATTCAGCGCGACATCTGGTTCAAGTTGTGGGGCAACATGACGATGAACCCGGTCAGCGCCTTCACCGGCGCCCTGTCGAGCGATATCATGGACGACGAACTGGTGCTGGCTTTCTGTTCCAGGGCGATGCGCGAGGCGCGGGCTATCGGTATCGGCTTTGGCGTTGCGATCGACCAGGAGCCGGCCGATCGGCATGCGGTCACACGCAAGCTGGGCGCATTCAAGACCTCGATGCTGCAGGATGTGGAAGCCGGCAAGGCGGTGGAACTCGACGCGCTGGTGGCATCGGTCCGCGAACTCGGCCAGCTCACCGGCGTGCCGACACCCGAGATCGACACCCTGCTGGGCCTGGCCCGGCTGCACGCGCGGATGCACGGCCTGTATTGAGCCGGCCCTGCGGCGGCGCTGATTCCCCGGTGCGCCTGGCGGCCAGCGGGTGTATGGTCAAGGCATGCCACATCCTCGACACCACACCCGCGGCGATCTGGCGCGTATCGCCGCCGATGTCATGCGCGAGCGTGGCCTGGAGCCGGAGTTTTCGTTGGCTGTGCAACAGGAGCTGAAGTCCCTGACCGGCCCGGCCAGTGGTCAGGGCGAAGACATCGGCGACCTGACCGGCCTCCTGTGGAGTTCGATCGACAACGACGACTCGCGTGACCTTGACCAGTTGAGCTGCTGCGAGGTGTTGCCCGGTGGAGCGGTGAAGATCCTGGTGGCGGTGGCCGATGTGGACGCGCTGGTGCACAAGGGCAGCGCCGTCGACCGGCATGCCCACCGCAACACCACCTCGGTCTACACCGGCGCGCGTATCTTTCCGATGCTGCCTGAACGGCTGTCGACCGACCTGACCTCGCTGAACCAGGACGAGGACCGGCTGGCGCTGGTCACGGCGATGGTATTCAACCCCGACGCCAGCCTGGCGGGCTCCACCGTGATGCGGGCCCGGGTGCGCAACCAGGCACAACTGGCCTACGACGCGATCGCCGCCTGGCTCGATGGCACGGGCGAACTGCCGGCGCCCGCGGCGGCCGTCGCCGGCATGCAGGCACAGCTGCGCACGCAGGACGCAGTGGCGCAACAGCTGCGCGCACGGCGGCGCGAGCAGGGTGCGCTGGAGTTCGAAACCTTCCAGCCGCGCGCGGTGTTCGACGGCGAGCAGGTGGTCGACATCGTCGAACAACCCCACAACCGGGCGCGCCAGCTGATCGAAGAGCTGATGATTGCCACCAACGGCTGCAACGCCCACTTCCTGACCAAGGCCGGCGGCATGGGGCTGCGCCGGGTCGTGCGTTCACCGCAGCGGTGGCAGCGCATCGTCGATGTGGCGCGCGACAAGGGCGTCGATTTGCCGGCGCAGCCCGATGCCCGCGCGCTCGAGGGTTTCCTGGCCCGCGAGCGCCGGCGCGACCCGCTGCGATTCCCCGACCTGTCGCTGGTGATCGTCAAGCTCATGGGCCGCGGCGAATACGTGGTGGAGCGGCCCGACGGCCCGCCCATCGGCCACTTCGGACTGGCAGTGCAGGACTACACGCACTCCACGGCACCCAACCGGCGATATCCCGACCTGATCACATCGCGGCTGATCAAGGCCACGCTGGCGCACCGGCCGCCGCCATACAGCCCATCCGAACTCGGCCTGCTGGCGCAACACTGTACGCAGCAGGAAGAGGCGGCCCAGAAGGTCGAGCGGCGGGTCCGCAAGTCGGAGGCGGCTCTGGTGCTCGAGACCCGGATCGGTCAGAGCTTCGACGGCATCGTCACCGGTGCCGATCCGCAATCCACCTGGGTGCGCACCTTCGAGCCACCGGTCGAAGGCAAGCTGATCGGCAACCCACCCCACCTCGACCTCGGCCAGCGCCTGCGGCTACGGCTGGTCGCAGCCGACGTCGAACACGGGTTCATCGACTTCGTGCTCTCCTGAAACCTTGCGGGACAGACCGAGCACACGAAGTGAGCGAGCTCTGTCCCCAACACTTCGTTGGATGTCCGGATGTCTGCCTTGCGGGACAGACCGAGCACACGAAGTGAGCGAGCTCTGTCCCCAACACTTCGTTGGATGTCCGGATGTCTAAACCAACGCCCCCATCGCCCGCAGCCGCGCCCGCAGTTCGTCCAATTCGTCCATCAGCTGCAACGCCAGCGCCGCACCTGGCGTGTTCACGCCCAGGTCGCGCTGCAGCCGCACCGCCACCCGCGCCCGGCGCAGCTGAATTCCAGTGAAGCGCCAGACAGTGGGTTCCGCGCCCTGGGGCGCGATGACGCCTTCATCGACCAACGCCACCAGCTGTTCGACCTCGGTGCGGCAGGCACGACACAGCTCGTCCAGTGTCAGATCCTGTTGCTCCTCGAGAATCAGCACCTCGATCACCCCGTTGCGATTGTCGGCGTTCATCATGGCTGTCCCTCCTGCAGTCTGGCGCGCGGCCGGAAATCCTTGAATTGCGACTGCATGCCGGCGTAGACGGCCCGTGCAGGCTGCGAGTCCGCCGGCGGCAAGGCAATCTGCAACACGAAATAGAAGTCGCCCGGCGTCGCGCCGGGTATGCCACGGCCACGCAGGCGCAGCTTGCGTCCGGCGCCCGATCCGGCCGGGATGGTCAGCTCGACAGAGCCCGCCGGGGTTGGCACCTCGATCTGCGCACCCAGTGCCGCCTCCCATGGCGCCACCGGCAAGTCCAGATACACGTCGCGCTGGTCGATGCGGTATCGCGGATGCGGCCGAAACGACACCTCCAGGTAAAGGTCACCCGGCTTGCCCTGGCCGATGGCCGGCCCGCCCTGGCCAGCCAGTCGCACATGCTGACCGGCGCGCACCCCCTTGGGCACGGTGAATTCGATCGTGTGTTCACGCGACGTCACGCCGCCTTGCTCGTCGATCTGCGGCATGCGCAGGCTCAGACTGCGCTTGGCGCCGTGGTAGGCATCTTCCAGATCGATCTGGATGCGCGCATGGTGATCTTCCCCGTTGGCATGGAAACCGCCGCGAGGACCCGCCTGGCCACCGCGCGCGGCGCCCGCTTCGTTGAAACCACGCCGGAACAGGGTCTCGAAAAAATCGCTGTAGTCTTCCTGCCCCGGCCCCTGGCCGCCGAATCCGCGCCCGGGGGCCTCAAAGCCCGCGTTCCAGTCCGGCGGTGGCTGGAAGTCCTGTCCGGCACGCCAGTTGGCGCCCAGCCGGTCGTAGGCCGCACGTTTCTCCGGGTCCTTGAGCACTTCATTGGCTTCACCGATCTCCTTGAAACGCGCTTCCGCGTCCGATTCCTTGCTTACGTCGGGATGGTATTTGCGCGCCAGGCGCCGGTACGCCTTCTTGATGTCATCGGCACTGGCATCGCGAGTCAGGCCGAGCAATTGGTAGTAGTCCTTGAATTCCATGGCGTCCCCGTGCTGTTCGTCAATCTACACCGGATCGGGTCCGAGATGTGCCACAGATCGGGGCGGCTTGATGCAGGTCAAGCTGAAACACGGCAGCACTTCAGTCCACCTGCACGGGCACCCGCTGCGCAAGTGCGCACATCAATTCATAGCCAACCGTGCCCGCCGCACGCGCGATCTCGTCGATCGACAACGCGGCGTCGCCCGAGACGCCCCACAGCACGACCTCGCTGCCGATGCCGGCGTCTGGCACGCCCTGCAGGTCGACCGTCAGCATGTCCATGCTGACCCGCCCGACAGTGCGGCTGCGCACACCGTCAACCAGCACCGGGGTGCCGGTCGGGCACACCCGCGGGTAACCGTCCGCATATCCACAGGCGACCACACCGATACGCATCGGGAGGTCAGCCGTGAACGACGAACCGTAGCCGACCGTGTCACCCGGCTGCAGTTGCTGCACCGCGATAATGCGCGCCGACAGCGTCATGGCTGGAAGCAAGCGCCAGTGGGCCGCATCGTGCCGCGGGTAATCGGGCGCGCTGCCGTAGGTCGCGATGCCGGGCCGGATCCAGTCCGAGACGGCGGCAATGCCCTCGCCGGCTGCAGCCGCGCCCATGTGCCGCAGCGTCGCAGCGCTGTTGCCGACGCTGCGCTCGCCCGGCAGGTTTTCGGTCGCGGCCAGGAACGCCGACAGCTGCGCAGCCACGCCGATCGGTCCGTCCGCATCGCTGAAATGGGTCATCAGCGTGATCTCGTCGACCTGCGGCAAGGCATCGAGCCGGGACCAGGCGGCGCGGTAGACCACCGGCTTGAAACCCAACCGGTTCATGCCCGTGTTCATTTTCAGGAATACCCGATGCGGCAAATGGGTTTTATGTGTCGCCAGCATGTCGATCTGCTCGCTGCAATGCACGGTATGCCACAGGCCCAGGCGCGAACACAGTTCGAGGTCACGCGGCTCGAACACGCCTTCGAGCAGCAGAATCGGACCCCGCCAGCCCAGGTCGCGGACCCGCTGGGCCTCGGCCAGGTCGAGCAGCGCGAAACCGTCCGCTGCGCGCAGGCCTTCGAACACGCGCTCGATGCCGTGGCCATAGGCGTTGGCCTTGACGACGGCCCAGATCTTGGCGTCGGGAGCGCACTGGTGACAACGCGCCAGGTTGTGGCGCAACGCATCGGTATGAATCGTGGCTTGGATGGGGCGCGGCATGATGGTGCAATTCGATCGGACGGTACTGCCATTCTGTCACTGCGCGGCAGCCGGGTTGTCGTCCCGACTTACCCCTCCTGCGTCGCGACCGGCGCATGATATAACCGGCCACCACGTTGGAGACACCATCAGGAAATATCGACATCAGACCACTGAATGCCCTGACAACACGGCATGAAGCGCGGGTTCTACACCATCATGTCGGCGCAGTTTTTCAGCTCGCTGGCAGACAATGCATTGTTCGTCACCGCGGTGCAGTTGCTTCGCAGCCAAAAAGCCGGCGAGTGGCAACAGGCGGCATTGGTTCCGATGTTCGCACTGTTCTACGTGATCCTCGCGCCTTTCGTCGGCGCTTTCGCCGACTCGCGGCCCAAGGGCCAGGTCATGCTGGTCAGCAACTTCATCAAGGTGGTTGGCTGCCTGATGATGTTGTTCGGCACCCACCCGCTGCTCTCGTATGCGATTGTCGGGCTCGGGGCCGCCGCGTATTCGCCGGCCAAATACGGCATCCTCACCGAACTGCTGCCGGCCTCCCAGTTGGTCAAGGCCAATGGCTGGATCGAGGGCCTGACCATCGGCTCCATCATCCTGGGGGTGCTGCTCGGCGGCCAGCTGGTCGGGGCGACCGTCTCCGGGTTTCTGCTGCAGTTCGACTTTCCGCTCATCGACACCGGCATCGACACCGCGCCCGAGGCGTCCATTGCAGTGCTGATCCTGGTCTACCTGCTGGCAGCCTGGTTCAACACCCATATTCCCGATACCGGCGTGGAAATGCGCCCGCTGCCGCGCAAGATTGTCACGCTGCTGCCCGATTTCTGGACCTGCAACATGCGCCTGTGGCGCGACAAGCTGGGCCAGATATCGCTGGCCGCGACCACGTTGATCTGGGGCGTGGCCGGCAATCTGCGATTCATCGTATTGTCCTGGGCTGCGGCTGCGCTGGGTTATTCAGTCACCCAGGCCTCGGCACTGCAAGGTGTGGTGGCCATCGGCATGGCGGTCGGCGCCATCGTGGCCTCGATGCGCATGCGACTGGAAGACGCACCACGGGTGATCTGGTTGGGCATCGGCATGGGTGGGCTGATCATCTTGCTGATCTTCATCGACAACGTCTGGATCGCGGCGCCGTTCCTGATACTGCTGGGCGCCATCGGTGGCTTCCTGGTGGTGCCGATGAACGCACTGTTGCAACACCGCGGACACAACCTGATGGGCGCGGGGCGCTCGATCGCGGTGCAGAACTTCAACGAGCAGGCCTGCATCCTGGCGCTGGGCGCCGCCTACAGCCTGTCGGCGGGCCTGGGCGTGCACACCTTTAGCGCCATCACTGGTTTTGGCCTCGTGGTCGCGCTGGTGATGTGGCTGATCCAGCGCTGGTACGCCAGCAACTGCGTCAAACACCGCGCCGAGGTCGAGCATCTGCTGGCCATCGCGCGCAACGACAAGTTGCACGGTTGAGCGCGTGACGGCGTGCTCAGCGCCGCATGCGCTGGAAATCGGATGGCGTCAGTGACGCATCGGGCTCGGTGCGTTCGACCCGGTCACGTCCCAGCCGCTTGGCGTCGTACAAGGCCTTGTCGGCGGCCGCGTACAGCGATGCCATCGTACCGTTGCCGCCGGCGGGCAGGCAGCCGACGCCGAAACTGGCGGTGGTCGGAATCTGCAGGTCCCGGCTGACCGGCGCCGGTGACTCGTGCAACTGGCGCCGCAACTTGTGAGCCAGGGCGACGGCGGCGTCGATATCGGTGCGCGGCAGCAGCACCATGAACTCCTCGCCGCCGATGCGGGCCACCAGGTCGGTGCCGCGCACCCCGCCCAGCAGGCATTGCGCAACATGGCACAACACCTTGTCGCCAGCCGGGTGACCATACCGGTCGTTGATGCCCTTGAAATGGTCCAGGTCGAGCACGATCGTACTGGTGAAGTCCCCATGGCGTTGCGCGCGCCGCAGTTCCTGTTCGGCCAGCTGCATGAACTCTCGCCGGTGGTACAAGCCGGTCAATGCGTCACGCGTGGCCAGCCAGACCAATTCGTCCTGTTGCTTCTCCAGTGTGGCATTGCGCGCGGTGAGTTCGCGCTGCAGCATCAGGTACCGGGCGTTGCGCCGCCACAAGACCAGCGACAACACCAGGCCCAGCAAGGCAGCGCCGAAGCCGTTCGCCCGGTTGGACAACTGCAGCGATGGTTCTAGCTGCGTCAGTCCCATGCCGGCAAAAAACAGTGCGTACCCGATGGCAAACAACCAAGCCGCGGTGGCCGGCGGCAACAGGAACAGCAGGCTGACCGACATGCATCCCAGCAGATACGGACTGATATTGGGCGTGACCCACTGATCGAGCGATGTGAGCACGATGGTGAAGATCAGGAAACTCAGCGGCGCCACGAATTGCAGCAACCGCACCGCCCCGTCGACCCGTGCGCTACGCACGACGCGCCATGTCGCCAGCAGCAGCAGCACCAGATAAGCGGCAGTGCCGATGTAAACCTGCACCAACGCCCACCACCAGTCTTGTTGCACTGCCGCGAGCGGCGGTGTGCCCAGCAAAAAGACCGCCAGCAAAAACAGATTCAGTGCCAGGAACAGCGGCATCAGCCAGCGCAGGCGGCGCATGTTGTCCAGCGCGACTTCCTGCTCGACCTGCGCGTCCGCGTCTGCCATGGCATTGAACCAGCGGGCTATACGGTCTGGCACGGGCATCATGGGGCGCGAGTATCGCAGGTCGGGGCCCTGCGGCGAGGTGACCGACGACGAGGTGTGCGACGACGAGCGCAATTGCTGTTAACCTTTGCACGATGCGTCCGCGAACCGGATCTCCAGCCACTTGCGCCCGCAATGGACATGACCTCAATCTACGATTTTTCGGTCTTGCAGATGGATGGCAAATCGCTGCCGTTGAAGCAATTCAAGGGCCAGCCCATGCTGATCGTCAATACTGCCAGCCAGTGTGGCTTCACACCGCAGTTTGCCGGGCTCGAGGCCCTGCACCAGGCCTATGGCAGACAGGGTCTGGTGGTGCTCGGATTCCCCTGCAACCAGTTCGGCGCCCAGGATCCCGGCAGCAACGACGCGATCGCGCTGTTCTGTCAGCGCAATTACGGTGTGAGTTTCCCGATGATGGCCAAGGTCGACGTCAACGGCGCGCAAGCTGCGCCGATCTGGAAGTGGCTGGCCGAACAGGCACCGGGATTGCTCGGCAGCAAGGCCATCAAATGGAACTTCACCAAGTTTCTGGTCGACCGGAACGGTTCCGTACGAAGGCGCTTTGCGCCCACCGACGCTCCGAAAGGCCTGGCGGGCGATATTGACGCGGCATTGTCGGAGTGAGCAGTTTTACCGCCTGGGACCACCATTCAAGGCGCCACGCAACGCGACCGGCGGCATAACCGCTGTAATGGCTTCTTTTTTGCTACGCTGTCGCCAAAGATGGCCGATCCTGATTTCTCAACGTTGTTCGAGCTGTTGCCCATCGGCGCCTACCGGTCAAGCGCCGAGGGACGGCAGTTGCGCGCAAACCCGGCGCTGGTGCAACTCAATGGGTATGCGTCCGAGGCCGAGATGCTGGCATCGGTCAACGACATCGGGCTCGAGTGGTATGTCGATCCGCAACGGCGGCTGGTCTTCCTGGAGCTGATGGCGCGTGGCGGAAGGGTCCTGAACTTCCACTCCGAAATTTACCGCCACAAGACGCGCGAACCGATCTGGATCTGTGAAAACGCACATGCCGTGCGCAACCTGGACGGATCGATCCTGTATTTCGAAGGCACGGTCGAGGACATCACGGAGTCCAGGCGCGACCAGATGGCACTGCTCGCGAGCGAGCGGCGCTTTCGCGCCCTCACTGAACGGGCACAGGTCATGACACTCGTCTGCGACCCGCCAGGCGAGGTGCTGTATGCGAGCAAGGCTTCGCTCGCCATGCTGGGGGTGGATGCATCCGAGCTGCGGGGCGCGAACATCTTCGAGTGGATTCACCCCGACGACGACCAGCCCAGCCGACATGAGCTGGCGCAATTCGCTCAGGGAATCGGTACCGGCGTTGAGTCCATACATCGCTTTCGGCACCGCGACGGATCCTGGCGCCATCTGGCTTCGCTGGCAACCGACTGTCGCGACGATGAGGCGGTCGGCGGCATCGTGCTCAATTTCCGGGATGCGACGGAAAGCGTGCGCGCGGAAGCAGCCGAGTCGGCTTTGCGCGATACCGAGGAACGCTGGCGGCTTGCGCTGGAAGTGGCCGGTGACGGGGTCTGGGAGTTCGACCTCGCGTCGGGCGCGGGCAGGTTCTCGCAGCGGTTCCGGGAAATGTACGGTTACGACGACACCGAATTGGCGCGCTTGGGCCCCATGCTGACCCGTCTGACGCACCCGCACGACCGGGCTTCGCGCCAGCAGGCATTTGACGCCCATCTGGCTGGCCTGACACCCGGGTATCTCAGCGAACACCGCATGCTGTGCAAGGACGGCAGCTGGAAATGGGCCTTGTCGCGCGGCATGGTGATCCGGCGCGACGCGCAAGGACAGCCGCAGCGGATCATAGGAACCCATGTCGACATCACCGCGCGCAAGACCGCCGACGCACAACAGCGCGATCTCAATGCGCAGTTGACCGAAAAGTCCGATCTGCTGCAGTCCACCTTGAGCAGCATCAGCCAAGGCATCTTCATGATCGGCATCGATGGCCGAGTCAGCACCTACAACACGCGCGTGTGCGACTTGCTCGACCTGCCCAGGAGCTTGATGGAAAGTCGACCGACGCTGCAAGAGGTCACGCGCTTTCAAGCCGTGCGTGGCGACTTTGGACCGGATGCCACGCTGGTCGACGAACACGCGCGTGATTACGTCACCGCGGCGGCAGCCAACAAGGAGGCTCCACTGCCGACGCACTATCTGCGCCAAAGCCGCGCCGGCCGCTGGCTGGAAGTGCAGACCCAGATCGTGCCCACCGGCGGCATGGTGCGCACGTTTGCCGACGTCACCGACTACGTGCAGGCGGGGGACGCGCTCAAACGCTTGCATTTGCTGCTGCAAGCAACCCAATCGATGGCAAAGGTCGGCGGCTGGGAAGTGGACTTGTACACGAACAAGGTGTCGTGGACGAACGAGGTATTCCAGATTCTCGAGGTGTCGCCGCAGGAGTATGCGCCCACCACGGATACCACCATGCGCTTCTTCACTCCCGAGTCCGCGCGCAAGATCGCACGGGCGATCGAAGCGGCCGAATTGCGCGGCGAGCCGCACGACATGGAGCTGGAGATGGTCACCGCCAAGGGCCGCGCTATCTGGGTGCATTCCGTCGGTATGGTGACCCGCGAGCATGGTCAACTGGTCAAGCGTACCTCGGTGATCCAGGACATCACCGAACGCAGGCAGATCGAAGCGGTGCTGCGCGACAACGAGGCGCGTTGGAAACTGGCGCTGGAGAGCGCCGGTGACGGAGTCTGGGATTGGGATATCGCCAACGACAAAGAGGTCTTTTCGCCTCGTTGCCTGGAGATGTACGGCTATTCGGCCGACGAGATGCCGGACAGCGCCGACGCCTTCGATCACAAGACTCATCCCGACGACCTGCCCGCCATGCTGCGAGCGCGCCAGGACCACTTCGCCGGCAAGACCCCCAGCTATGTGAACGAACATCGCGTGCGCTGCAAGGATGGCAGCTGGAAGTGGATCCTGTCACGCGGCATGGTGATCAGCCGCGATGCGAACGGCAAGCCGCTTCGCATGATCGGGACCCATACCGACATCACCGACCGCAAGAGTGCGGAAGCGCTGGTCTGGCAGCAGGCTAATTTCGACCCGTTGACCGGCTTGCCGAACCGGCGCATGCTGCGGGATCGACTGGCCCAGCAACTGAAGAAAACCGCACGCGACGGCAAGCAACTTGCGATCCTGTTCGTGGACCTGGACCATTTCAAGGAGGTCAACGACACAATGGGCCACGATGCAGGCGACCAGTTGCTGATCGAGGCCGCCCAACGCATTAAATCTTGCGTGCGTGACTCGGATACCGTCGCGCGCATGGGAGGAGACGAATTCACGCTGGTGGTGTCGGATTTGCACAACGAGGAGCGGCTCGATCGCATCCTGCACGGCGTACTGCAGGCCATGGCCACACACTTTCAGGTTGGCAACGAGCAGGTTTACGTCACGGCCAGCATCGGCATCACCCTCTACCCGACCGACGGCCATGAGGTGGAGACGCTGTTTCGCAATGCAGACCAGGCCTTGTACGTGGCCAAAGGCAGCGGGCGCAACCGCTTCAGCTATTTCACGCCCGCGCTGCAACAAGCTGCACAGGCGCGCGTGCGGCTGGCGAGCGACCTGCGCGCGGGCATCGCACTGGGCCAGTTCCATTTGGTCTACCAACCCATCGTGTCGCTCGTCGACGGACGGGTCAACAAGGCAGAGGCACTGCTACGCTGGAGTCATCCGACACGGGGCCCGGTGAGCCCGGCCGAGTTCATTCCGATCGCCGAAACCACCGGACTGATCCTGGAAATGGGTGAATGGGTTTTCCGGCAGGCCACCCGGCAGGCGGTTCTGTGGCGCAGACAACACCATCCCGACTTCCAGGTCAGCATCAACGAGTCCCCGGTACAGTTCCACAACGAAGCGGGGCGCCAGCAGCGCTGGGGCGAACACCTGGACGCGATCGGCCTGCCCGGCGCCGGCATCGCGATCGAGATCACCGAGGGCCTGCTGCTCGACAACAGTACGGCGGTCATCGAGCAACTGCGACAGCTGCACGAGGCTGGCGTGCAGGTGTCGCTGGACGACTTCGGAACGGGTTATTCGTCGCTGACCTATTTGCAGCGTTTTGACATCGACACGATCAAGATCGACCAGTCCTTCGTGCGCAATCTGGCCCCGGGTGGGACTGAACTGGCCTTGTGCAAGGCCATCATCGTGATGGCACATGAGCTGGGCATGCAGGTGATCGCCGAAGGCGTCGAGACACGCGAACAGCTGGCCCTGCTGGCAGCGGCCGGCTGCGATTTCGGGCAGGGTTACCTGTTCGCCAGGCCAATGGTGGTGGCCGACTTCGACCACTTCATCGAGAACGCCCGCATCGATATCGACGCGCTGACGCTGCGCTGATCGGTCAGCGCACAGGCGTCTGGCCCGGCCCCTGCTCCAGCGCCTGGTCCAGCACTTCGACCCAGTGCCGCACTGGTGTGTCGGTTCCGCTTTGCAGGTGGGTAATGCAGCCGATGTTGGCCGATACGATGACCGTGGGCGCGCTCGCCTCCAGATGGCCCAGCTTGCGGTCGCGCAACTGCTGCGCCAACGCCGGGTTAAGCACCGAATACGTGCCGGCAGAGCCACAACACAGATGCGCCTCGTTGGCCGGCAGCTGCAAGTCGAAACCCAGCGCCCGCAGGTGCTGCTCAACACCCCCGCGCAGTTGCTGGCCGTGCTGCAGCGTGCACGGGGGATGGAACACCAGGCGCGCAGCGGCTCCGCCAGGCGCCGCTGCCGCCCGCGTGGTATCGACCCGATCCGACAGCAGCTGCGCCAGTTCGGGCAGCAATTCGCTCAGGTCGCGGGTCAGCGCGCTGACCCGCGCAGCCTTGTCGGCATACAACAGGTCATCGCGCAGGATATGCCCGTACTCCTTGACCGTCACGCCACAACCCGACGCATTCATCACGATCGCCTCGACCGGGGTCCGCGTGCCATCGATGAATCGCCACCAGGCATCGATGTTGGCCCGCATCTGCTGCTTGCCGCCGTCCTGGTCGTTGAGGTGAAACTTCACTGCGCCGCAACAACCGGCCGAAGGCGCGACCAGGGCCTGGATACCCGCGGCATCGAGCACCCGTTCGGTCGCATGGTTGATGTTGGGCATCATCGCCGGCTGCACACAACCCGAGAGCATCAGCATGCGGCGCGCATGCGTGCGCGTGGGGCGCTCGCCTGCGTCCTGGCGTCGCGGCACCTTGGCCCGCAGCGTGGCCGGCAGCAAGGGCCGGACCAGCTGTCCCAGGCGCATCGCCGGGGCGAACCATGGCGATGGCAAGCCTTCCTTGAGCGCCCAGCGCAGCGCCTGCTCCCTGGCGGGCCGTGGCACCTTGGCATCGACCAGCCTGCGCCCGATATCCACCAGGTGGCCGTACTCGACACCGCTGGGGCAGGTCGTCTCGCAATTGCGGCAGGTCAGGCAACGGTCCAGGTGCAGCTGGGTCTTGCGTGTCGGCGTCTGACCTTCGAGCACTTGCTTCATAAGGTAGATGCGCCCGCGCGGGCCGTCGAGCTCATCGCCCAGCAACTGGTAGGTCGGACATGTCGCCGTGTAAAAGCCGCAGTGCACGCACTTGCGCAAGATGGCCTCGGCCGCGATGCCATCGGGCGTGTCCTTGTATTCGGGGGCAAGCTGGGTCTGCATGGATGGCCCTGACTTTCGGGTTAAAGCGTTGCAAACATGCGGCCCGGACCGAAGATGCCGGCCGGATCGAACTGCTGCTTGAGCGCGCGGTGGATGCGCAGCAACGCCGGCGCCAGCGGCTGGAACACCGGAACATCGGCTGGGGTACCGTCGGCGGCGCGCCGGAACAGAGTCGCGTTACCACCCACGCGCTGCACCACCGCGCGCAGCTGGGGCCCCTGGGCCGCAGGTGCATGAACCCAGCGCACGGCGCCGCCCCACTCCAGCAAGGTGTCATCGCCGGCCAGTGACAGCACGTCCGTGGTGTCCGGAACACTGAGCCGCCACAGGCAGGTATCGTTTGCCCGCTCGAAGAAACCCGCGCTGTGTTCACGCAGCGACTGCCAGAACGCCTGCGCCTGCACATCGTCCACGCGCTCCCCGCCCATGGCCTTGCAGGCCGCACGCACCGCAGCCTCGGCACCGCGCAGGCGCACATGCAGCAGGCCGCGGCCATCGACGCGTTGCCAGGCGCTGGCGTTGAGCGGCAATGGGCGTGCGGCCCATCCATTGAGCCGGCGCAAGGCATCGGCCTGATCGGTTTCCATCCAGATCGTGGCCTCGGCGACCGGCCGGGGCAAGACCTTGAGCGATACCTCGGTGATCAGCCCCAACGTGCCCATGGAGCCGGCCATCAGGCGCGACACGTCGTAGCCGGCGACGTTCTTCATGACCTGACCGCCGAAACGCAGCAGCTGGCCCTGACCCGAGAGCATCTGCACGCCCAGTACATAGTCGCGCATCGCACCGCTGGCGGCACGCGCCGGACCCGACAGGCCCGATGCGACCATGCCACCCACCGTGGCCGTGGCGCCGAAATGCGGCGGCTCGAACGGCAGGTACTGCGATTGGCCTGCGAGCAACTGCTCGAGTTCCGCCAGCGCCGTTCCTGCCAGCATGGTGACAACCAGCTCGCTGGGTTCGTAGCTGGTGATGCCGCGCAGCGCAGCGGTATCGAGCAACGCGCCGGTCAGCGCCTGCCCATAGAAATCCTTGCTGCCACCGCCGCGGATACGCAGTGGCGCCGCTGCCGCGGCTGCGGCACGGATCTGTTCTGTCAATGGTGTCAGGGACGCATGCATGCGCTCGATGGTAACGAGCCGCCACGCTGGCAGGTTGACGCTTTTGAACGCTGAGTGTTCAAATTTTTCTGTTCAGTCGCGAAACAGGTTGGTGGGCAGGCCCTGCACATCAACGCGAGTCGAAAACACACAACCGGACTGGGGCATGCGCGCGAGTTCGTGCGCCGGTCGGTTGTGCCGCGCGCTGGTGATGTACAGGGTCTTGAGGTCATCGCCGCCGAAACACGGCATCGTCGGGCACAACACCGGGGTTTCGATCTCCTGCAGCAAGCTGCCGTCGGGCGCCAGCTTGAGCAGGCGCTGTCCTTCGAACATCGCTACGTAGTAGTTGCCCTGCGCATCGACCGCCGCACCGTCGGGTCGCCCGCGGTATCCTGGCATGCCGCTTTGCCACTGCGGCGGCTTGGCCTCGACCCGGTGAAATTCACGCTCGCCAGTCATCAGGTTGCGCTCCGCATCCCAGTCCCAGACCCGCACGCAGTGTTGCGGGGTGTCGGCCCAATACACGCGGCTGCGGTCCGGCGACCAGGCCAGGCCATTGGCAATGGTCGCGCCACCGGCCATGCGCTGCACCAGTGGTGTACGGCCATCGCGACAGTCCAGCGCCAGCAATTCGGCCACTGCGGCGGTGCGCGGTTCGTACATGGTGCCGGCCCAGAAGCGGCCCAAGGGGTCGGCCTTGCCATCGTTGAAACGGGTGGTCATCACATCGTGATCGATCCGGTGCAACAGGCGCAGCCCCACGCCCCATTCCTGCGCACGGTAGATGCCATCGCGCAGCGCCACCACCAGTCCGCCGCTGGCTGCCGGCGCGATGCAGCCGGGCTCCATCGGCATATCCCAGTCCTGCACCGCGCCGGTGACTGGGTTGGCGCGCAGGATCTTGCGCCCCGGTATGTCGACCCAGTACAGCAGCCGCTCTTGCGAATGCCAGAATGGAGACTCACCCAGCTCGCTGGGTTCTTGTGTGACGGCCTGCCATTTCATGTCATGGGTCCTGTTTCAATTCGCATGCTGGCGCTTTGCGACTCGCCCGGCTGCAAGATGCATACCCCGAGCTGGCGCAGACGTTGCGGATCCGCGCCGGCCATATTGATCGCATTATTGACGTGGCTGACTGGTTCGATGGCGACAAAGTCACGCGTGGCATTGGTAAACACCACGAGGTGGTCGAGACTGGACGTGATACGCACCGCCATTCGGGCGTCGTGCAACAGCACCGCGCCATTCCAATGGTCGAAACAATGGTCGACCGCCAGCTCGGCACAGTCGGCGTCCAGCCCTTCGCCGGGCGTGTGATGGGTCGGCAGATGGTCGGCCCCCATTTCCCAGCGGCCGCCGGCACGGAACCGGATATGGCTGTGCGCACGCTTGACAAAATACGGATGCCAGCCCAGTCCGAACGGCGCGGGCCGGTCGGACTGGTTAGTGCCGCTGAGCGTGAGCTCCAGCGCATCGGGGCCCAGGCGAAATGTCTGCGAGCAGTCGAAAGCGAAGGGCCAGCTCGCGTCGGGGCGGTGCTCGAACGACATGGAGGCAAAGACATCGCTGGCTTCGAGCACCTGCCACGGGCGCTGCCAGCCCACGCCGTGGATGGAATGCGGTTCTGCGGCGAAATTGCGTTCCAGCGAATGACGGGTACCGTTCCAGACCAGCGTCGCGTGGCCGACCCGATTCGAAAAAGGGACCAACGGATAACAGCCGGCAAGGCGGACCTCGGACAGCGCGTGGGCCGGCGTGGAGCGCAAGACCGGGACGTCCCCGATCCACAGACCGGCAATGCAAGCGCCCAGCCGGGCCGAGAGTTCACAGCGCAAAGGACCGTTGACGAGTTGGACGGCAGGATTCATGGTGGCGCAGTTTCGATCCCCCGCATTGTGCATGCGCCGGGGCAGTAACAAGAAAACCCGCGACACCATCGGCATGCGCGGGTTTTCCCATGATCTCTCATGGATGGCGAAGCGGGCGAGCCGGACGGTGTTTTATCCCCGCCCGGCGCCGCTGCCATCGTCGTCGGTCAACGGCTGTAGGCGGTCTCTCCGTGCGAGCGGATGTCCAGTCCTTCGCGCTCGTCTTCTTCGGTCACGCGCAGGCCGATCACCATGTCGACGATCTTGTACGCGATGAACGCCACCACCGAGGACCAGACCATGGTGATCAATACGCCTTCGGCCTGGACCAGCAACTGGCTGGAGATCGAGAAATCGGCCTTGCCGGTTCCACCCAGGCTTGGTGCGGTGAACACACCCGTCAACAGGGCACCCAGGATACCGCCGACGCCGTGCACGCCGAACACGTCCAGCGAGTCGTCCGCGCCGAGCATACGCTTGAGCCCGGTCACACCCCACAGGCACAGGAAACCTGCCAGCAGGCCAATGACGATGGCACCCATCGGGCCGACGGATCCGCAGGCAGGCGTGATCGCCACCAGTCCGGCGACGGCACCGGAGGCGGCTCC
>JBBRVD010000014.1:0-35149 GCA_038247175.1 Burkholderiales bacterium
CGGCATCCAGAACGCGGCGGCCATGCAAATCTTGCGGCAGCCAGGATAGTAGTTTGGCGCGCATCCGGTCGCGTCCCGCACGAACGGTGGCGCGAATGCGTCCCACAGGTGCATCGGACGTCAGGCGCTCCCAGGCCTTGACCGCCGTACGGTCAAAGTAGGTCTCTATCTGGCTGCGGCGTTGGGTATAGCTGGCGGTTTCCATGGGTGCGATTCAATCAAATCCAAGCAAGTCGAAAATATCGCGGTCCTTCATCGGGACGGCATTCAGAGGCTCGGTACCCAGCCACAGGGCAGCTGCAAGGCGCATGTATTCCTTTTGCACGGCTTCCAGTTCGGGCGAATACTCCATCTCGAAGAGGGTGGATTTCTTCAGGCGACTGCGGCGAATCACATCGAGGTCTGGAAAGTGCGCAGCCAGCTTCAGGCCAATCTTGTTGTTGTACTTGTCTATCTGGTCAGTGGCTGCGCTGCGGTTGGCGATCACGCCACCCAGACGCACGTTGTAGTTCTTGGCTTTGGCGCCAATGGCCTGAACAATGCGGTTCATGGCAAAGATGGAGTCGAAATCGTTGGCGGTCACGATCAGTGCGCGGTCGGCATGCTGAAGCGGTGCCGCAAACCCACCACACACCACATCGCCCAGCACATCAAAAATCACGACATCGGTGTCTTCCAGAAGATGGTGCTCCTTGAGCAGTTTGACAGTCTGGCCCACGACGTAGCCGCCGCAGCCAGTCCCCGCCGGAGGGCCACCGGCCTCCACGCACATCACACCGTTGTAACCGGGGAAAACGAAATCTTCGACCCGAAGCTCCTCCGCGTGGAAGTCCACCGTTTCCAGCACGTCAATGACGGTGGGCAGCATCTTTTTCGTCAGCGTGAAGGTGGAGTCGTGCTTGGGGTCGCACCCGATCTGCAGCACCCTTTTGCCGAGTTTGGAGAAAGCCGCCGACAAATTGCTCGACGTGGTGCTCTTGCCGATGCCGCCCTTGCCGTAGATGGCAAACACCTTGGCAGTGCCAATCTTGACCGAGGCATCGAGCTGCACCTGCACACTGCCTTCGCCGTCAGCAGGACGGCCCCCGCGTCGGATACCTGACACAGGAATGGATGCGGTTTCAATCATGCGGGGACTCCTTCATGTACGCCTTCGAGGCGGTCTTCCAACTCTTCGCCGGCCTGGCGCAGGGCTTGCAATGTGTCGGCATCGGGATGCCAGTAGTTGCGCTCCGACGCCTCAAGCAGCCGGTTGGCCACACGTGCGGAGGCGGTGGGGTTGAGCTTGGCCAGCCGTTCGCGCATGGCCGGATCGAGCATGAAGGTTTCGGACAGCTGCTTGTAGACCCAGGGTTGCACCTGGCCGGTGGTGGCCGACCAGCCCATGGCGTTGGTGACATGCACCTCGATCTGCCGCACGCCCTCGTAACCATGCTCCAGCATGCCCTCGTACCACTTGGGGTTGAGCATGCGGGTGCGCGTCTCCAGCGACACCTGTTCCTGAAGGGAGCGCACGGCACCGTCGCCCTTGGTCTGGTCTCCAATGTAAACAGGCGGGGTCTTGCCACCGCTAGCCGCCTTGACAGCCTGAGTGATGCCTCCCAGCGTGTCAAAGTAGTTATCCACGGTCGTTACACCGAGTTCGACCGAGTCGAGGTTCTGATAGGTCAACTGCACTTTGCTCAGCACACTTTGCAGCAGGGCAGTGCGCTGCTCGGCGCGACCGGAGCGACCATAGGCAAAGCCTTTGCGGCGGGTGTAGGTTTCCGCCAGTTCGCCTTCCTCGCTCCAGTTGCTGCTCTCAACGAGGTTGTTGACATTCGAGCCATAGGCGCCCTCGGCATTGCCGTACACCCGCAGGGCGGCAATCTCCAGCGTGCAGCCATGCTCCTGCTGGTGCGCCAGCGCGTGTCTGCGAATAGGGTTCAGGTGCAATGGCTCGTCGGCAGCCGCAGCGGCCAGGTAGGCAGCTTCCGCCAGCATGCGAATTTGCAACGGCATCAGATCGCGGAAGATGCCCGAGAGGGTGATCACCACATCCACCCGTGCCCGGCCCAATTGCTCCAGGGGAATCAGCGTGGCACCCGCGATACGGCCGTAGCTGTCAAAGCGCGGTGCCGCGCCCATGAGAGCCAGTGCCTGTGCAATGGGGGCGCCTTCATTCTTCAGGTTGTCACTGCCCCACAGCACCATGGCGATGGATTCGGGCAGGGGATGTCCGTCGGCGGCATAACGATCCAGCAGACGCTGGGCCTGCTTGCGTCCATCCTGAACGGCAAACGCGCTGGGTATGCGGAACGGATCGAACCCATGAATGTTGCGGCCAGTAGGCAGAACTTCGGGCGTGCGCAGGAGGTCGCCGCCCGGCGCAGGCCGGATATAGCGGCCATCGAGGGCGCGCAGGATGGCGTCCACTTCGGTGTCCTTCGCAAGCCATTGGCTGGCCTCGCGCAGCGAGTTCAGGATGTCGCGGTGCTTCGCGTCCTGCGGCAGGTGCCCCACCCGCAGCGCAGCGTCCACGTCGCCACCATCCACCAGCGTCTGCACCGCTTCGCGTGGCAGCACTGCCTCATGGCTTGCCTGGGCCAATGCCAGCAGCATGTCCACACGCTCGGTTACGGAGGGAGCCCGACCGGCCACGTGCAAGCCGTGTGGAATCAGTTCGTATTCGAGTTGCAGTAGGTCCTCGGCCAGTTGCGCCACCAGGGCGTCCAGTGCAACAGCGGCGCTGGCACTCCAAAGCGGCTCTGCGGGCACCAGGTCCATGGCGACCGCCTGAGCCTGCAGCAGCACGGCAAGCTCCGTGCGCTCCTGTGCGCCCGGCTCCAGGACGCGCCAGCGATCGATGGATGCCTTGACCTCGTTGAGACCCTTGTACAAACCTGCCTGGGCAATGGGGGGAGTCAGGTAGCTGATCAGGGTGGCACCGCTGCGGCGCTTGGCAATCGCTCCTTCCGACGGATTGTTGGAGGCATACAAATACATGTTGGGCAGGTCGTGGATGAGGCGGTCGGGCCAGCAACTGCCTGCCATGCCGCTTTGCTTGCCCGGCATGAACTCCAGCGCCCCATGCGTGCCAAAGTGCAGCACCGCATGGGCTTTGAAGTCCTCGCGCAGGTAGCGGTAAAAGGCAGAGAACGCATGGGTCGGGGCGAGTCCCTTCTCGAACAGCAGGCGCATCGGATCACCCTCGTATCCGAAAGAAGGCTGCACGCACACCAGCGCGTTGCCGAATTGCCGACCCAGTACAAAAATGGACTGGCCATTGCTCAGCTGGCGTCCCGGTGCGGGACCCCACTGGCCTTCAATTTCTTTCAGCCAGGGCTCGCGACGCACATGGTCGTTGGCAGAGATCAGGGTATGCACATTGGCATCCGCACCGTATTGTGAGGCGTTGCCATGGAGAATCTGTTCGCGCAACTGATCCACATCCGCTGGCATGTCCACGGTGTAACCTTGGGCCTTCATGGCGGTCAGCGTATGAAACAGCGACTCAAACACGCTGAGGTACGCAGCACTGCCGATGTTTCCCGCATTCGGCGGGAAGTTGAACACCACCACGGCCACCTTGCGTACAGCGTGCGCGCTGCGTCGCAGCGCAACCAGCTTGTCGACCCGCGCCGCCAGCATGACAGCGCGCTCGGGACAGGATGCCATGTCCTGGGTGTTGTCTGCTTCGTGGAAGGTGCAGGCGTGGCTGCAGCCAGTGCAGGTCACACCCGGCGCGCCAGGGCGACCCCCAAAGACAATGGGACTGGTGGAGCCATCGAGCTCGGGTATGGCGATCATGATGGTGCTTTCCACGGGCAGCAAGCCCCGGTCCGAGCCACCCCACTGCGCCAGCGTCTGGAATTCCACGGGCTGGGCGGCGACATACGGCACGTCCAGCCGGGCGAGAATTTCCTCGGCGGCTTTCGAGTCGTTGTAGGCGGGCCCACCCACCAACGAGAAGCCGGTGAGCGACACCATGGCATCGATGGTGACATGCCCGTTCTCGATAAAGAACGCCTCAATGGCGGGGCGCGCATCCAGCCCGGCAGAGAACACCGGAATGACGCGCAACCCGCGGGCTTCCATCGCACTGATGACACCGTCATAGTGCGCCGAATTTCCGGTAAGAAGGTAAGAGCGCAACACCAGAAGCCCGACGGTGCCTTTCACCGCTACACCGGCGGGGGCTGGCAGCAACCCGGCCTCTTGCGCAAAGCGGCCTTTCAGGCGCGGGTGATAGACGCCTACCTCCGGGTAGTCGACGGGCGCAGCAACCTTGGTGAGACCACGCAGGTGTTTGCGCGGCCCGCTGGCACCCCGGTCTATGACGTGGCGCACGAGGTTGAGCATGTTGTCGTCCGACCCACCCAGCCAGTATTGAAGAGTGAGGAAATAAGCGCGCACGTCCTGCGCTGTGCCCGGGATGAAGCGCAGCATCTGCGGAAGGCGGCGCAACATCTTCATCTGCGCGGCTCCACCGGTCGAGTTTTTCTCTTTTTTACCACGCAACTTTTTCAGCAATGCCATGGGGCCGCTGGCGGGCTTGCCCATGTCGAACTGGCCCAAGCGGGTCAACTGCACAACCTCGGTGGCAGATGCCATGCAAATCATCGCGTCGCAATGGTCACGGCGGGCCCGCAGATCGTCCAGAATGGGAAGGAAGTGGTCTTCCAGGAACAGCATGCCCGCTACGATGATGTGGGCTTGGGCAATGTCGGCCTTGCAGCGGGCAATGACAGCGTCATGGTTGGCAAACTCGGAGGCAGCATGCATCGAGACGTGCAGGCCTGGAAATTCTTTGCGCAGTTGGCTGCTTGCCCGCTGCATCGAGGTGGACAGGTGGGTATCCATCGTCACGATGGTCACCCGGATAGGGGTGCTCCTGCCAGCGCGCGCCGAGTCAGCGGCTGAAATGAGATTTGGCATCGTAAAGCGTCTCCACGGTAATCGTTATCACGCCCTGTTCCTGTGCGTATCGCTCCGTATTGCGACGGGCCTTGCCACGCACAAAAAAGGGTATCTTGTTAAGCTCTTTTTCTGCTTCAGACGTCCATCCGTTCGGAAGCGACGCCACTGCTGTCACGGGCACCATAATTTCCGGGCTGACCGGCGCGGCCTTGGGAACCGGCTTGGCAGTAACGGGCTCCGGTGCAGGCTGTGCGTGCCCCGCTCCGAGGTGCGAGGGCGCAGCGCCGGCAGCAAACTCAAAGTCTTCCCGGAACATGCCCAACAGATGCTCCTCCAGCCCCATCATGAGCGGGTGCACCCAGGTGTCAAACAGCACATTGGCACCTTCGAATCCCATTTGGGGCGCATACCGTGCCGGAAAGTCCTGCACGTGCACCGGCGCGGAAATGACCGCACACGGAATGCCATGGCGCTTGGCAATGTGGCGCTCCATCTGGGTACCGAGGATGAGCTCGGGTTGCAAGGCGGTGATTTGCTCTTCTACCGCCAGATAGTCGTCGGTGATCAGCGCCTCGACACCATATTGCCTGGCCGCATCGCGTACGTCGCGCGCCAACTCCCGGCTGTAAGTGCCCATGCCCACGACCTCGAAGCCCATTTCCCGACTGGCCACCCGTGCGGCAGCGACCACGTGGGACGCATCACCAAACAGATATACGCGTTTGCCCGTGAGGTAGGTTGAATCGACCGATCGTGCGTACCACGCTGCCTTGGACTGATCCACGGGAATTGAGGCGGGGTCGAGCCGCGCAAGGCCAGCCACTTCCCGCATGAACTCCTGCGTGGCTGACGTGCCAATGGGAATGGTGCGGGTGTAAGGCTGACCAAACTGGCGCTCAAGCCACGCTGCCGTGGTGTGGGCCACTTCGGGGTAGAGCACTACATTGAAGTCGGCTTGCGCCAGGCAGGCGATATCTGCCGTACTGGCGCCACGCGGCGCAACGGTTTGAACTTCCACACCCATGCTTTGAAGCAGCCGGGTAATTTCAATCTCGTCGTCGCGGTGGCGAAACCCCATGGCTGTAGGCCCGAGTATGTTGCAACGGGGTTTGCGCGAGCCATCCAGGGGCGTGCGCGCTGCGATGGGGCGAACCAGACGCCGAGCGAGTTGGTAGAAGGTCTCCGCAGCTCCCCAGTTTTCCTTGCGCTGGTAGGCGGGCAGCTCCAGGGGGATCACAGGAATCGGCAAGTTCAAGGCCAGCGCGAGCCCGCCGGGATCGTCCTGGATCAATTCTGCGGTACAGGAAGACCCCACCAGCATAGCCTTGGGGGCAAAGCGGTCGAACGCGCTTTGGGCGGCATCCTTGAACAACTGCGCTGTATCACCACCCAGATCACGCGCCTGGAAGGTGGTGTACGTGACGGGTGGGCGACGGGGCAAGCGCTCGATCATCGTGAACAGCAAATCCGCATACGTGTCGCCTTGAGGCGCGTGCAGGACGTAATGCACGTCGGTCATGGCCGTGGCAACGCGCATGGCTCCGACATGGGGCGGGCCTTCGTATGTCCACAGAGTCAATTGCATCGCGTGTCGCCTCAGGCAGCCAGCTTCATGCGGCGGGTCAGAGGCCGGCTGAACAGGCCCGCCAGATCGCCCGCCTGCTCGTAGCCCTGGATGGGCGTGAACACCAGCTCGATGGACCATTTGGTGGTGAAGCCCTGAGCTTCGAGTGGGTTGGCCAGGCCCAGTCCGCACACCACCATGTCCGGCTGTGCCGCGATGCACCGGTCTATCTGACGTTCCACATCCTGACCCTCGGAGAGCTTTGTCGTGCGGGGCAACATCGCCAGCTCCTGCGCCATGTGCTGCTTGTGCAGATACGGGGTTCCGACCTCCGACAACTCCATCTGAAGTTCACGACTCAAGAAGCGGGCAATCGGTATTTCCAACTGGGAGTCAGGGAAAAAGAAAATCTTCTTCCCCTGGAGCAGGGGCCGATGCCGGCTCAACGCTTGTTCCGCACGTTGACGCGGTGCGCGGGTGGCCTCTTCAAAACGCTCTTGAGCGACACCAAAGGCTTTCGCAGCTGCCTGCAACCATGCAGTGGTTCCCTCGGCACCCAGGGGAAAAGGTGCCGCAAGATGCATGGCACCACGCGCCTGCATCGTTTTTGCGGTATCCGCCAGAAACGGCTGTGCCAGCAAAAAGTGCGTTGCCGGGCCAATGCGCGGCATGGCCGTACTGCGCCTGGGCGGGAAAAAGTCCAATTGCGCGATACCCATGGCATCAAACAGGTGCCGAAGCTGATCTTCCACCACGTCTGCGAGGGTACCGACCACCATCAGCCGCGGCGCGGCATCGGTGGACTGTTGCAGACCTGGGACCAAAGACGCAAGGCACGCGTCTTCACCCTGGGTGAAAGTGGTTTCTATGCCGCTGCCCGAATAGTTCAACACGCGCACGGCATGCAGGTACTCCTTGCTCAAGCGCTCGGCTGCGCGCGACAGGTCCAGCTTGATCACCTCTGAGGGACAGGACCCGACCAGGAAGAGCAACTTGATATCGGGACGGCGGGCGAGCAGTTGGCGAACCACCCGGTCCAGCTCTTCATTGCAATCTGCCAATCCCGCCAGATCGCGCTCATCGATGATGGCCGTTCCGAACCGGGGCTCCGCAAAAATCATGACGCCTGCTGCGGACTGAATCAGATGGGCACAGGTGCGGGAACCCACCACCAAAAAGAAGGCATCCTGTATTTTTCTATGCAACCAGATGATGCCGGTCAAACCGCAAAATACCTCGCGCTGGCCTTTCTGAACCAGTACCGGGGCATCGCTGCATCCCAGCGATTCCTTGGCGTGAATGGCAATGACTGGGTTCAAGCAGCCTCTCCCTGTTGCAGGAGATTGGGGGGCGCCTGTGCGCTGTCCTTCGCCATCGCTTGCGCTTGCAAGCGAGCGGCGCGCAGTTTCAGGATAAATTGCCCGGCATTGATGCAATAGGTGACATACGCCGCCACGGCGAGCCAGAGTTGCTCCTCGGCGGTAAGGCTCCCGGTCCACCATGCGACCAAATAAGCCGTGTGCAAGGCAAGTACCAGCATGCTGAAAACGTCTTCCCAAAAGAATGCGTCCGCAAAAAGATACTTGTCAAAAACCACCTTCTCCCAGATGCACCCTGTGACCATGATGGCGTACAGCACCAGCGTCTTGACCACCACAGAGCCAAGCGCAATGGTCTCGCCCTGGCCTGTCATCAAACACCGGATCACCAGCCCCAGACTGACCAAAAACACCAAAAATTGCACTGGCGCCAAAACACCTTGTACGAGAGTCCAACCCGAGGCATCCCGTCGGGCCTTTTGCTCTGGCGTGTAGAGCGGGTGAGAGGACTGGGGTGCGGTGGACATCGGATCGTTTTCAGGTCGGGTGTTGAACGTACTGTAGGCATCTCGAATCGCAGTGTCAACTTAAATTGACGTATTTCTTTATTTACAAACTTAGGGTTTTCCCTAGGTTCGCTTTGTCGAAAAGGAATAAAACTTGGGCCACTGCTGTTAAAAGGCGTTACCCATGCAAGCCCTTCAGTCTCCCAGTCGTCCCATTTCACCTGGCATCCACGGACCCACGGGCTTCAACTTGCGGCGAGTACGTTCGCGTGCCAAGGAGGCAAGTCCAGTGGTGGGCATCGCAGCCGATGATGTAGGCGCGCTGGCCCTGGCTTGCCTTCAGGACCAGCAATCGGCCATGGCTGTTGTCGATGACTGGACGCAGCGTGGGGTTGATCTCGAAACAATCTATCTGCAAGGAATTGCTGGTGTCTGCCAGGCGTTTGGTCCTTGGTGGCAAGAGGACAGCGTGGACTTTGCAACTGCCACGTTGGCGAGTGCCAGGCTTCAAGCGGTGCTGTACGAGTTAAGCCCCCTTTTCCTGGAGCATGCCAACGAGAACACCAATGGGTACAGCGCGCTGCTGCTGAGATGCCCGGCGTCCCAGCACAGCATCGGCACTTTCATGCTGGGGGAGTTTTTCAAGCGTTCAGGCTGGTCAGTGCGCCATCTGGTGTTGGAGAACGAATCGCAAACTCAACGCCTGTTGCAAAGCGAGTGGTTTGACGTAGTCGGTTACTCCCTGTGCAGCAACGTTTGCCTGGAACTGGCGCGGTCTTTGTTTCCGCACATTCGACGCCACTGCCGTAGTCAGAGCGTGCAAATCATGGTGGGTGGACCGTTGGTGTCGGAAAATCCTGCTATCGCCACCGAGATCGGGGCTGACCTGATTGGGGGCGATGCGCGGGATGCGCAGCGCCTGGCGCTTCGGTACGTGGCGGCACAGGCCTGCATTCGCTAAGGAAGCGGCAATGTTCCTGGCTGTATCATCTGCCCCTCGCTGCGTGAGTCCAGTGTCTGTGGTGGGTGAATTTGCGGCCAGGAGCATTGAAACGAAACCGTCAACCCGCATTGGGCTTGCCCCATGAAGTTAGGAATTCTGCATGCCGATACCCTGGCCAAACTGATCAACGTTGTCTCCGACATAGCGATCATTTTGGACGAGGACGGGGTGGTCGAAGATGTGTCGGTTCGCAAGGCCGAGTTGGCGGCTTTGGGGTGCCAGAGCTGGATAGGCAAACCCTGGGCTGACACGGCCAGCTCCGACAGCCGAGCCAAGATCCAGGACATCCTCCACCCGGACAAACCCCAGATCGAAGTGCGCTGGCGGCACGTCAACCACACTTCCGCTCAAGGTGCGGACGTGGCCGTTCAGTACGCCGTTTTCCACTTGCAGGAGCGTGGGAAGTTCCTGGCTATTGGACGTGATCTGGAGGCCATGGCGGTGCTCCAACGCAGGCTCGTGGAAACCCAGCAGTCCATGGAGCGGGACTATCTGCGTCTGCGCCATGTTGAAACCCGTTACCTCATGCTCTTTGATACGACCGCCGAGGCGATCATGCTAGTGGACGGCGTGACCTATCGCGTGCTGGAGGCGAATGCAGGCGCCCAGGCGTTTGTCAAAGATTCCATCAGAAAACTCATCGGTCGGGACCTGCAAGAATGCTTTGAGACCCCTTACCGGGAGGAGATTCAGTCCATGCTGCGTATGGCCCATGCCACTGGCCGTATCGAAATGTGCCGCGCCCGGTTTGCCGGCGCCACCAGCGATTGCACTGCTTCGGCGTCCGTGTTTCGCCAAGAGGGCGGGCCGCAGTTTCTGGTGCGTCTGCTGCCCCTGGAGCCTGTGCTCGGCCCGTCGGCGTCCAGCACACAAACACTGTTTAGCGAAGCCCTTGAGCACTCGCCTGATGGTTTCGTGCTGACCGACAAAGCGGGGAAAGTGAAGTCTGCCAACGCTGAGCTGCTTTCCATGCTCGGGGCCACGGCGCCATCCCAGGTCGTCGGCCAACCACTGGAAAACTGGCTGGTTCGGGGCGGCGTGGATTGGGGAGTCCTGCTGACCAACCTCCGGTCCCAATCCATTGTGCGGGAGTTCGCCACGGAACTACGGTCCATGGCCGGTGGCGTCATGGCAGTGGAAATATCTGCCCTGGCGCTCGCCAGCGAGGAGACCCACTATGCCTTTTATGTCAAAGACATGGCTCGCCGGCGCCAGCTGGAGACGCCTGGAACCACCGGTATGGCAGGCTCGGTAGCTGAGCTGTCCCGGCTGGTGGGTCGCATGCCCATGAAAGACATCGTGGGTGAAACGATCGACATGATAGAAAAGATGTGCATTCATTCGGCGCTGGACCTTACCAATAACAATCGCGCCTCAGCGGCCGAGATGCTTGGCCTGTCGCGCCAGAGTCTTTATGTCAAACTGCGTCGCTTCGGCATGGTGAGTGATACCGATCCCATCAATTTAAATTGACACTTCAAGTGTCAATTTCTATTGACATTCTGGACGGCTTGGCGACAATGCCTCATGGCCTATCCTCGGTTGTCCACCGTTGCGGAATTGCTCAAACCCATCACATGGTTTCCTCCCATGTGGGCATTTGCGTGTGGTGTGGTTGCTTCCGGGCAAAGCATGGGAGACGACTGGTTCATCATCCTGATGGGGCTGGTATTGACCGGACCCTTGGTCTGTGCAAGCAGTCAGGCGGTCAATGACTGGTTTGACCGCCACGTCGACGCAATCAACGAGCCAAACCGACCCATTCCATCCGGGCGGATGCCTGGTCACTGGGGTCTTTACATCGCGATTGTCTGGAGCTTGGTCTCGCTGGCCTGGGCATGGAGCCTGGGTGTTTGGGGATTCTGGGCCTGCGCGCTGGCTGTGGGGCTGTCCTGGGCCTACAGCGCCCCACCTTTGCGACTCAAAAAAAATGGATGGTGGGGCAACGCGGCATGCGGCCTCAGCTACGAGGGTCTGGCATGGGTCACGGGCGGCGCGGTGATGCTCGGCGGGGCATTGCCGCTTGAAAAGTCGCTGGCGCTTGCAGTGCTGTACAGCGTGGGCGCCCACGGCATCATGACCCTGAACGATTTCAAGGCCGTCCAGGGTGACGCCCAGATGGGAGTGCGCTCACTGCCCGTGCAACTCGGTGTCAAAAAAGCCGCGCGCGTCGCCTGCGCTTTCATGGTCATACCTCAACTGGTGGTAGCGGTCCTGTTGCTGCACTGGAATCAGCCGTTTCATGCGATTGCCGTTTTCCTGCTCTGCGTCGGGCAATTTCCCCTGATGCGACGCTTCATCGCGCAACCCGTCGAGAAGGCCCTGATGGTGAGCGCATTTGGTGTGCCGTTATTTGTTTCCGGAATGATGGTCAGCGCATGGGCTTTGCACTTTATGGCTGCTGCGCATTGAATAAGCGTCAACTAACGAACCGTGGGAGTTTCTACCATGCTGCAATCTGAATTTGATGTCGTCGTCGTGGGCGGCGGGCCGTCGGGCGCAACGGCAGCGAACGATCTGGCGACGGCCGGGTTTTCCGTGCTGCTGATGGATCGCCAAGGGCGCCCCAAGCCCTGTGGTGGCGCCATTCCGCCGCGCCTCATCAAGGACTTCCAGATACCCGACCATCTGCTGGTGGCTAAAGTACGTTGCGCACGTATGGTGTCGCCCAAGAATAACCGGGTGGACATTCCCATCGACAACGGGTTTGTCGGGATGGTCAACCGCGACACCTTCGACGAATGGTTGCGTGAACG
The DNA here is from genome assembly GCA_038247175.1 of Burkholderiales bacterium. Taxonomy (GTDB): domain Bacteria; phylum Pseudomonadota; class Gammaproteobacteria; order Burkholderiales; family Burkholderiaceae_C; genus CAISIP01. Next base: position 12,048 of record JBBRVD010000014.1, read on the forward strand.
TGCTGTGGAGCACGGGGCCATGCGCTGCCGCGGATCGTACGAAAAAATCACCCGTGACGATGATGGGGTTGCCCGCGTTCATTTCAGTGTTTTGGACAAGCATGCCACCGGCGCTTCAACCAGCGTTCGGGCACGCATGGTCATAGGAGCGGATGGTGCGCGCTCCGAAGTAGCCCGACAAAACATCGTCGGCGCCGAAAAGACAAAGTATGTCTTTGCGTACCACGAAATCATCCGGGCGCCCGAGACGGTCGGCGCGCATGACCCGGACCGGTGCGACGTTTATTACCAGGGCACCATCTCGCCGGACTTTTATGGCTGGGTGTTTCCGCACGGCGACACGATCAGTGTGGGCACTGGCAGCGCCGACAAAGGCTTCTCGTTGCGCAGTTCGGTTGGTCGATTGCGTGATGCGGCTGGGCTGGGTGCCACGGAGACCCTGCGCCGCGAAGGTGCCCCCATACCGCTCAAGCCGCTTCCGCGATGGGACAACGGACGCGATGTGGTGGTGGTTGGGGACGCCGCAGGTGTTGTGGCTCCAGCGTCCGGCGAAGGGATTTATTACGCCATGGCCTGCGGGCGCATGGCCGCAGAGTCCGTAGAACTGGCGTTGAAGACCGGTCATCCCCGTTGCCTCAAACAGGCGCGCAAGCGCTTCCTGCGACAGCACGGGAAAGTCTTCTGGGTGCTGGGCATCATGCAGTACTTCTGGTACCAGAATGACAAGCGCCGGGAGCGGTTTGTGAAGATTTGCGAGGACAAGGATGTGCAACGCCTGACCTTCGAAGCCTACATGAACAAGGAATTGGTGCGCCGAGATATCACCGCGCACATTCGCATTTTCTTCAAGGATCTGGCTCACCTGTTTGGTCTGGCCAAGGCGTGAACCGGGACCTGCCCTGGCGGTCGCTCGCCGTGGCATTTGCCGTCAGCCAGGCAATCGCATGGGGCCACGGCCGAACTCAACGGCCCCTTCGGTTGACCCATTCGAGAATCAGTTCGCAAGCGCCCGCCGGGTCTTCTTCATGGGCCAGGTGACCCAAGCCCGCAAGCGAAACGAGTTCGGCGTGCGGCATGAGGGCACATGCCTGCTGGGCCAACACGCCAGGAACAGCCAGGTCGTTCGCACCCACTTGCATGAAGACGGGGCCGCAAAGCTGCGGCAATCTGCGTGCCAGACCGTCCAGCTGCCATGATGCCATCATGTTCAGCACACCGTTGACATGGGCTGGGGCTTCCAGCAACCGCTGGTAGAGCGCAATGCCGGATTCGTCAAGTCTGGAGCCGGTTCCCTCGATCAAACGTCGCACCATTCCCGGCTTGGCCGCCTGCCTGGACAACCATCTGGCAGACCAAGGATTCAGCGCCATGAGTTTGGCCGTTGGCGGGAACAACCAATTGGCCAGTCCTGGAAGCGGCAGCCAGGCTGGGTTGAGTCCGATGACGCAAGGCGTCGGTCGTGCAGAGTTGCCCAGCACCAGTTGCGCAGCAATCGCTGCGCCCGCGGAGTGTCCCACAATAGCTGCGGGCCACTGACCCAAGGTATCCAACAGGTCGCCGAGGCCCGCAGTGATGCTCTCCAGCGACAATCCACGCGAGCCCCGCGATGCGCTGAATGCGTGCCCCGGCAGGTCGGGGCACACCACAGTGAAGTGCCGCGACAACACCGGCACCAGATCGCGCCACGAATGCGTGGACGCACCCGTCCCATGCAGCAGCAACAGGGTTGGTCCGTTACCCGCGATCTGCACATGCCAACGTTGTCCGGGGGTTTGAACAAAGCGACTGAAGTCGTGGTGGGGCCAGGTTGATTGGCTGGTCTCCCAGTCCAGGGCTGGATACAACGACTCCCACATGATTGGCTACGCGCTGGATTGCGGGTGTCGCAGGCTTTCCACCACGCTGGCCATGCGCCGCGCGTCCACATATGGCATCGGCACGTACAGCGCCCCCATGCGAGCTGCCAATTCTTTCGCCCGTGGATCGGGTTGCTTGGACGTGTCTATCCACAACGAAGCAAAGCGTTTGCTGCACCACCTCTGCGCCCAGACCTGCGCATCCGCCTGGGCCTGGGCACGTCCTCCAACCCCCGATAGAGCCACATTGGCGCGCCCATCGCTCAGCAGCACCAGCATAGGCGTCGAGCCATTGCGATGGAGCATCTCTGCCTGCATGAATGCAGTCTGGATGCCGGAGGCCAGCGGGGTTCCACCACCACCGGGCAAACCGGCCAATTCTCTCTTGGCGCGCACTAGAGAGCGGGTTGGAGGCAGCAGCAATTGCGCTTGCGTTCCGCGAAAGGCAATCACACATACACTGTCCCGTCGGGAATAAGACTGCTCAAGAAGCAACTCAACAGCGCCTTTGGCTTCCGCTAGCCGCTGCTGAGCCGCAGAGCCTGAGGCATCCAGTGCAAAGATCAGGCAGCTGGGGCGGTGCTGTTCAAACCGGTGCAGCTGGAAGTCTTCGGCGCGAATGGCGATGCGCCCGCTCCCCCAGCGCTTGCGCAGGCGCTGTTTGGGCGCTGCCGCGCGCAATGTGGCCAGCAAATGCAGCCGACTCCCGGCACCCGGCTTTCCCGGGCGGGGGGCCAAGGGTCTTCCGCGCTGCAAGCCGCGCATGGTTTGGCCCTTGCTGCCAGAAACTTTTGCCTGTGGACTGCCAGTTTGTCCCACAAGCAGGGAATCCAGCAGTTTCTGGGGCAAACTGGCCAGGGCTGCCGCCAGAAGCACGTCTTTCGAAGCTTGCTCCATCTCCCCTGCGAATGCGTCAGATCCGTCGGTTTCCTCGGGCGGTTGAGGCGGCGGCGGGAGAGCGCTTTCGTCATCCGGCTCCGATGCACTTTTTGCTTCCGGCGACGGCTCGACGGGACTTTCCTGTTGCGGCAGGCGGGTGGCGCGCGGCCCGAAAACCAGTCGCACGGCGGCCGCCAGGTCCTCGTCTTCCAGAGCGTCGCGTCCGTGCACGGCAGCATGCAAGCAGGCTAGCCGCAAGGCCGCACTGCAGGCACGCAGGCTGTCCACACCGAGCACCAGCGAGACTTCGCACAAGGCCTGCAGGTGCTGCGGTTCATGGCACATGGCCTGCAATCTCAATTTGGCCTCTGCCATCTCTTGCGGCTGCAGGAGCGCAACGCGCTGTGCGCTCTGGGCGAGTGTGATGTCACGCAGATCCAGCCAGATACCCAGGCGGTCTGCCAGCGCGGCGCATAGCCCTGGTTCGTCCTCATCGGACTCATCCAGTGCCACCAGTCCGTATCGCGACGCCGCTGGCTCCCCGCCGTGCCGTGGCAAAACGACACCCTGGTCCTGGGTTTGGTACAGGTGCGATGCCAGCTGGGCAGTCAACCGTTCGGCCATAGACAGCAGGATCACGCCACCGTCCGCGCTGCTGAGCAGTCCGGCCTGGTACACCACGGAGCCAGTCCGAAGGGTGCGGGCCAGATCAATACCGCCCAGCAAGCGATCATCATCCACTTGCGCCGGAATCTTGCAGACCCGGCATCCGGTGGCGTGTAGCTGCTCCAGCCAGGCGTCCCGCACGGGGCCATGGCCAGCCCGCATCCAGACACCACAGAAGCCGGCAGGATCCATTTGCAATGCGATCAATGCGAACTGTGCATCGAGCCAGCGGGGGTCAAGGTCGGAGGGCTCAGCCCCGGTCATGTGGTCAACACTTCCTCGACCGCCCGCTGGACACGCGCCCCTGAGCCGGTGTCGTCCAACGGGTTGCGACGCAAGCGGTGGCGAAGTGCCAAAGGTGCAACCATACGCACGTGGCTGACGTCCACCTGGACTTCCGCCTGCAACGCGGCATAGGCACGTGCCGCGCGAATCAGTGTCAACTCGGCCCGAAGGCCATCTGTGCCAAGTTGCTGGCAAAGACGCGCGATCAGCATCATGACGTCGTCGCACACCTCAATGTTCGCAATCAGCTTGCGGGCCTTGACGATGCGTTGCCTGAGCTTGTGGTTCGCCGGCTCCCACTCGTCACGAAATGCCTGTGGGTTGCGTTCGAATGCGTCTCTGCGCCGCACCACTTGCACGCGTTGGGCCAGGTCCTGAGGTGTTTTGACTTCCACCGACAAGCCGAAGCGATCAAGCAGTTGCGGCCGCAACTCGCCTTCTTCCGGATTGCCACTGCCCACCAGCACGAAGCGGGCGGGGTGCCGAATGCTCAAGCCCTCACGCTCCACCAGATTCTCACCGGAAGCTGCTACATCAATGAGCAAGTCCACAATGTGGTCGTCCAGCAGATTGACTTCGTCAATGTAAAGGAAACCGCGGTTCGCCTGGGCGAGCAAACCGGGCGCAAATTCCTTGATGCCTTGCGAAAGGGCCTTCTCCAGGTCCAACGCGCCAACCACACGGTCTTCGGTAGCTCCCAATGGAAGATCCACCATGGGCACAGGCCGGGTCGATGTGGCAAGCTTGCCGGTGCCCGTTGCCAAACATAGGGGGCACTGTGCGCCCGCCCTGGACGGGTCGCAACCGTAAGGACAATCCTTGACCACCTTGATCGGGGGCAACAAATCAGCAAGGGCGCGAACAGCGGTTGATTTGCCAGTGCCGCGATCACCGAGAACCAGGACGCCTCCGACCGAGAAGTCGACGGCAACGATCTGAATCGCCAGCATCATCTCTTGCTGGCCAACGATTGCTGAAAATGGAAATGAAAGGGCCATGGTATTTTTTTGGCCTGTTGGCAAAAAATCCTAACGCATCAAGAGCGCTTTGCCGTCACGAACACCGACTGGCAGCTTGCGGGGTTGGCTTGTGAGCGCCCTGAACTATAACTGCTCGGACTGCTGGTCTGGTGTTGACAGCGCAACCCGTCTGCCTGCCCGCCCGTCCGGTACCGCAGGTCTGGGTGTGTCACCGCGTGATCGCATTGGAGCGCGTCGGTAGCTATCGGAGTCTGGGAGGCTGAGGAGTCGATCCCCCCGGCGCCGACCGGACGCACTTTGGGTTGTTGTGTGTCGTCGGAACGCAAACCCGATAAGTGCGAACAACGGGGAATGTTTGGCGGCAGTCAAGGCGCTGTCACGCACCGCTGGTTGCGATAGGGGGCGATGCGACTGCTTTATACGCCGAATAAAATATCGAAAGCATGTGTATATATTAGTTGACAATTTGAGATGTCACAATAAAAATACACCCATTGGTCAAAATATTCCTGGCAATCAAGGAACCTGACGCCGTCAAGGAAGACAAGCAATGAACAAGACTCTCGGCATTTGTGCACTCGTGATCACCGTTTCAGCCCTGCTTGCGGGGTGCGAGCGACCCCCCATCATCGCTGTGCAAGGTGGCCCGGCCGGTACCGCGATGGACCAGATCTACAACCCGCGCACGCTGGCCAAGCAAGCCGCGCTCAATGCGATGCCCGAAGCCAGCGCTCCCGCACTCGTGCAGGCCGACGCCCCAACTGCCGGCAAAATCTATCAAAACGTAAAGGTTCTGGGCGACCTGAGCGTGGGCGAATTCGCTCGCACCATGGTCGCCATGACCGAATGGGTGTCACCCCAGCAGGGTTGCAACTACTGCCACGTCGAAGGCAACTTCGCTGACGAATCCAAATATACGAAGGTCGTTTCGCGGCGCATGCTGCAAATGACGCAGCACCTGAATGGCGAATGGCAGCAGCACGTTGCCGCCACCGGTGTCACCTGCTATACCTGTCACCGTGGCAATCCGGTACCGCAAAACGTCTGGTACGACCCCAAGAAGTCGCGGCTTGACACTGCAGCGATGGGAGGCATGTCGGGCATGAACCGTGCCGCTCCATCAGTCGGACTGACTTCGCTGCCCAGCGATCCGTTTACGGACTACCTGCTCGATGACAAGCCAATCCGCGTCAACGGGCCGGTTCCCATGGCTGGCAGAGGCGAGATGGCCAACCGCAAATCGACCATGCAAGCCGAGCACACTTACGGCCTGATGGTGCATATGTCCCAATCGCTGGGAGTGAACTGCACCTACTGCCACAACACACAGTCGTTCCAGGACTGGAGCATATCTCCGCCGCAGCGTGTGACAGCCTACCATGGCATCCGCATGGCCCGGGACTTGAACCAGTCCTTCCTCAGCACGGAACCGCTGATATCGGTTTTCCCGGCCAACCGCCGCGGCCCGAACGGTGACATCGCCAAGGTGAACTGCACGACGTGCCACCAGGGTGCCTTCAAGCCGCTGTATGGCGCCAAGATGGCGCAGAGCTACCCGGCCATGCTGTCGCCCGACCAGCGCAAAGATCCGAGCGCGGCCCCTTCTGTACCGACCGCGGTCGCACCTGCAACGCCGACCGCCGACGCGCCCCAAGTAGTGGTGCCGAAAGCCGGCGGCTGATACACGCGCAAGCGAACCTCAAAAAACAAGGCCGACCAGCGGGTCGGCCTTGTTTTTCTGCGCTGCCGGTAAAGGTTGCGCTGACCGGAGTTGGGTTCTCACGCAGGTAATTCGCTAACCGGTCATGCAATGCACGCGCATCGACTAGGTCTGCAGCAACGACTCGCCCATCACGACCGCTTGAGCAGCGTCGATTGAAATACCGTCGGCGCCCAAACTCTGAGCGGTTACGGACGTCGACAGGAATGCCGGCCCGCCCAGCAGCACCGATACCCCCGGATTGCGCGACGCGGAACGCAGCCGGTCGATGAGTACGGGAAGCGCACGGACTTGTTCTATCAGCGCCACAGATAGCCCGATCAAATCAAACCATTCGTTCTTGACCGCATGGTCGAGTTCCCTTTCGCTATTTGCAATTTCCACCACCACCTGCCAGCCATTCTTGCGAAAAAACTCCGCCACAATCGCCAGCCCCAGAATATGCTGAGAACCTGGCGCACAAGCGAGCATGACACGGCGAACCGCTCCTGCGTGTTGAGGGCCATCCTGGTACTCATAGCCCAGTTGGTGGGTAATCTGATGCATCCGCATGAGCCCCAACGTCACCTGGGTAAAGTCAACGAGATCCTGTTCCCATAACAAGCCGAGGTGCCGCGCGGCGGGCGCCATCAAATGAAGAAAGACGTTATCGTTTCCGACGTTAGAGTCCTGCACCCTCTGTACAAACGCCAATGCGGACTTGTCATCGCTCGATAGACACAACTGTGCAAATTGGTCTATTTCTTGTTCAGTGGGTTGGTAAACCGCCTTGAACTCTCGTGCGTTGGACGCATCCCCCGCCGGGAGAGCCTTCAACAACCTTGGAATGATTTGCGACTCTATCACCTCCAGCAGTGATTCTTTGCAACGCCTGGAATCCAGCGTTGGCTTCTGCGTTTCTGCAAACTTCCTCTGTCCTGACTGCCCACTCGAGGAATGCATGACAGACATGCGAACAAGATCTGCAAGCCTGCCCAGACCATAGTTGTGGCGGGACAGACTGAGTGTGGTCGGTTTCATTGTTTCTCCATAACGCTGCCATTGCTGCCGTCAGGTAACCGCTGTGTAACTTGAGTGGAAATGCTAGCATCGCGTACTGCCATTCGTAGCGCTATTTACTCATGGTAAACCCCATGGATGCAGTGCAACATGACGTCAATCCAGAGCAGGCAGACTCCGCAACTCACCTGGTGTCTCTGGCGCGGGGACTGGTCAACAAGTTGATGTGCGGTGTCATTGGTGTATTGCACGCCGCCCAGTCCAGCGCACGGACCGAGACCGGGTTGGAACCGCGTTACAAACATGTTCCTGAGGGGACAGTGTCCGTACGACGCGGCAACAAGGCACACCGCGCCACAACCCACTACTGCGCCCGGCAGGCACGCTGATTGGATTCGTTGTCAAGGCAATGGTGACCGCTGCCTACGGGGCAGGTATGAACTTTCAAGGCAATTGGTATTATGAAAAGTACACGCAGAACATTCGTTATTCAATTTTTGGCTGGTGCAGGCACATGGGTCGTTGCTGCCGTAACTTTTCAGGCGCATGCGCAAGCTGCGTTGTCTGATACCGACCCGCTGGCCGTTAGTCTGGGCTACAAGTCCGATGGCAGTAAGACCGACAAGACCAAGTACGCAAAATACGCTGCAGGCCAGTCCTGTGCAAACTGCGCGATTTTTCAGGCCAAAGCCACTGACACGATGGGTGCTTGCCCCCTCTTTGCAGGCAAGCGGGTATCGGCAAAGGGCTGGTGCAGCGCGTACGCCAAGAAGGCCTGACGTCGCAGACTGTCAGTGTTCAATCAGACAGCTTTCCAGTCCCCATATTCATGGTCGACTGCGAGGTCGGGTAAAGAAATCATCAATGCTGATTTGGAGGTCGCAGTGAATCTATCTTCTGCGAATACGAGCTGCAGTCTGGGCAGCAGCGCAAGCTGGGCCTCAGGTGGTCGCGGTAGATTTACTTCCGACACCGGCGATGCCCGCCTCAGCCTTCAAGCGGCTGCCCGAGCAGTTCCAGGTAGGCGTGCTCCAGAGTCACCGGCTGCAGGCTCACCGAGCTGACTTCGCCGCCATCCAGGGCCTGCACCACCTCGCGCAGGCTGCAGGCCTTTGGCAGCAGGCACAGCAGTTGGCCGGCGTGGGGGCGCACAGACCATCCCAGGGCCTGGGCATGGCGCGTTGTGGCCGCTTCGTCCCGCGTTTGCAGCACGGCCACCGCCTGCGCCGGCACGCGCGCCAGCAGCTCAGTCACGCTTCCCACCGCAGCCACGCGCCCGCTGCGCATCAGGGCTACGCGGCTGCACAGGCGCTCGGCCTCCTGGATCTGGTGGGTCGTAAGCACGATCGTCATTCCGCCGTCGCGCATCTCCTCGATCAGGCCCCACAGCGCCAGCCGGGCCTGCACATCCACCCCGGCGGTAGGTTCGTCCAGCACCAACAATTGCGGGTCGTGCACCAGGGCCACGGCCAGGTTCAGGCGCTGTTGCCAGCCGCCGGATAGGCGGCCCACGCGCGTGCCGGCGTGGGCCGTCAGCTCGAAGCGTTGCATCAGATAGTCCACCCGCTTGCGGCGCTGCATGGCGCCCTGGCCATAGAGTCGGGCGAAGAACTCCAGGTTCTCGGCCGGCAGCAGGTCACGGTACAGGGCGCTGGCCTGCGGGCACAGGCCCACGCGCGAGGCGGTGCGCGCCGACAGCGGCTCGCCGTCAATGCGAACCTGGCCGGCGTCTGCGTCCAGCAGGCCGCAGACGATGTTGAGCGTGGTCGACTTGCCGCAGCCGTTGGGCCCCAGCAGGCCGACGATCTCGCCACGCGCCACTTGCAGGTCCAGGCCGTCAAGCACGGTCTGGCTGCCAAAACGCTTGTGCAGACCTTCGATGCCGAGCATGTTCACGCGCTCCTCTCCAGCCTGAGCAAATGCCGGTAGGAGGACACGCCCAGACCCAGCGACAGGATGCAAAACACCACCAGAAAAGCCAGCTCGGCGCGCAGCTCGGTCAGGCCTGCGCCGTGCGCGGCCACGGCCTTGAGCGCCTCGTTCATGTAGAGAATGGGGTTCAGGTGGGCCACGGTCTGCATCGCCTGGGGCATCAGCACCAGTGGGAAGAAGGTGCCACCCAGCACCAGTAGCGGCACGCCGAAGGCCGATAGCGCAACTACGACCTCTTCGGAGCGGCGCGCAAAACGTGCACCGAAGAAGAAGCCCAGGCCCACATAGGCAAACACCGAGAGAAGGATGATCAAGGCGCCCAGTGCAATGCTGCCGTGGTAGCGCGCGCCAATGGCATAGGCAATGGCATACAGCATCACCACCTGCATCGCAGCCAGCGCCGACTGCGCCAGCACCACGCCCAGGAAGTAGGCCAGAGGCTGCAGGGGCGACGCCAGCAGGCGGCGCAGCGTGCGCCGCTCGCGCTCAGCCACCAGGATGGCCACCGTGCCGCCCAGGCAGCTGAAGAACAGCGCGGCACCCATCAGCACGCCTGCGGCCATGGCGTCCAGGCCCGCGCGCATGCTGTCGTTGTGCGCATAGACCAGGCCGAACAACAGCATCATCAGCGCCGGAAACAAGGCCCAGAATATGAGCCCTCGCCCCTGGCGCCACTGCTCAAGCCAGATGCGCTGCGCTACGGCGAGGGTCTGGTCCAGGAGCGTGGCAAACATAAGCGGGGCAGCGGGTCCGGAGCGCAGGGTGGCTCATGCTGAGCGTAAGACAGATTCAATCGCATCAAGTCAAGTATGGCACCGAAAATGGACCTCAGAAAACACAGTCTCCTCAAGCTGCCATCAAAAACGTGCTGCATGCGCAATTGCCTTTGGGTGTGAGTGTGCAAATAACGAATGGCTGCAACCCTCCAGGTTGCAGGATGCCCGCCCGTGCAGGTGTGTCGGTACCGCGCGGGTCAGTTCCCTCGGACGAGGCACAGGTTGCTGGCGTGCTTTTGACGTCGCTGTTTTGGTGCCCGATGGTGGGGCAAGCCGGACTGGTCCACTGACACTTGCAAATGGGTGATTTGCTGGCCAGGATGCGTGCTGTGGTGCGACGCAAAGGCGGGCCTTCGGGTCCAGTGTTGGCCAATGGCACGGCAGCCTGCCGGCGATTCCTGCAGGCGCGCGGGTCAGCCTGGGTAGCGGCGACAAGGACATGCCGCAATGCGCGGTCTCAACGCTGCAATACGGCAGTGGCCTCCACCTCGACCAGCACCGCGTCGGTGGGCAACATCCGGCTGACTTCCACCACGGTGCTGACCACCGGTTGCGGCAGGAACAAACCGCGCACCCGGTTGTAGGCCGGATAGTGCTGCAGGTCGCGAAAGTACTGCACCAGTTTGAAAACATCGCGCATCTGGCCGCCTTCGGACTCCACCAGCTCCCGGATGCGGTTCAGCACAAACCACGACTGCGCCACCGCAGGCGCCTCGATGACGTCGACACTCATCTGACCGGTGATGTACCCCAGGGATTTCAGCGCCGCGCTGGCGGCGGCCGGCAAGTCCTCGTAGGAAGTCACCACACGGCGCGCTGCGGGATCGACTGCAATCACGCCGCTCAGGTAGAGCATGTCGCCAACCCGGCGCGCCGCCAGATAGTTGGCCAGGGGTGCGCCGAACTGGCTGGCGGTCATTGCATCTTCTCCAATGTGCTGCGCACGCGCTGGATGAAATTGGTACAGTCTGCCGGGCGGACATTGTTCATGCTGTGCAATTGCAGCCATGTCGTCTTGCAATCGCGCGCCATGAGGGCACGCAGTCCGCGCGTGAACAAGCGGCGCGCCGGGTCGCCGATCAGTTTAAGCCACCACCAGGGTGACCCGCCATGGGTGATCACGGTCAGGCGCCGGATATGGCGCAAGCCGGGTTCGGCCGGCAGACCTTTGCGGCTCGGCGGCAGAAACGCCACGCCGGGCAGCCAGACCCGCTCCAGCCAACCCTTCAGCATGGCCGGCGGCCCATAGAACCAGATCGGAAACACAAACAGCAGGTGCTCGGCCCAGCGCAACGCATCGACGTGGGCCTGTACCCGCGACTCTATCTTCTGGGGCGCGTCCAGGTAGGCGATGCGTTCCTCACGGGTCAGGATAGGCTGGAATCCCTCCGCGTAAAGGTCAAAGCAACGCAGCTCATGACCACGCGCCGCCAACGTCTCGCGACTAGCCGCATACAACGCCGCGCAAAAACTCTGTTCGACCGGATGGCAATAGACAATCAGGGTACGCATGGCGCGTCAGACTTCCCGCGCGCGGCGATGCGTCGGCATATCCACCCGGCGTGTCACTTGACTCCGAGCTTTTGTTTCACATCCAGACCCACTTTCTTGTTCACGAACTGGGTGGTCACCACTTTGGACAGGTCCACGTCGCCCGGCTTGTACAGCCCGGCCTTGACCATCTTGTCGTAAAAATCTTTCACGCGCGCCGTGTTCATCGCACCGATGCCGTTCTGCAGGGCTTCGCCACTGTCGACGATGCCCAGCTTCTTCATCAACTCGATGCTGCCGGCGATGCCCGCGTCGGTAGCCTCCGGGTTGGCCTTCTTGATCATCTCGTTGGCCGCCTTGTTGTCACCGTACAAATAGTTGTACCAGCCGATCAACGACGCATCGACGAACTTTTGCACCAAGGCGGGTTTGTTCTGCACCAATTCAGCGCGTGTTTCGATAGTGGTGCTGTAGGTGCTGAAACCGTTGTCGGCCAGCAGATGCACCACCGGATCGAATCCAGCCTGCGCCTTGATACTGATCGGTTCGCTGATGCTGTAGCCCTGTTGTACCGACCTCTTGTCGGCCAGGAACGGCCCCACATTGAAAACATAAGGCTTGAGGTTTTCGTCCTTGAAGCCGTGTTCGGCCTTCATCCATTGCCAGAAGCTGAACTGCCCGTCCTTGCTGATAAACGCTACCGGCGCCTTCATCAGGTCCCCGAACTTGTCATAACCCTGCCCCGGATGTGCGAATATGGCTTGCGGGTCTTTCTGGAAGATGGCTGCAACCACCGTTGTCGGCACGCCGTTCTTGACGTTGTCAAAACTTAGCAGCAGGTTACCCGCCATCAGGAAGTCGATCTTGCCGGTCGCCAGCAAGGGGCGGTTGTTCACCTGGGGCCCGCCCTGCTGGATCTCCACGTCCAGGCCCATACGCTTGTAGGTACCGTCTGCCACAGCCTGGTAGAAGCCGCCATGGCCTGCCTGTGCCTTCCAGTTGGTGGCAAAAACCACCTTCTCCTGTGCCAGCGCCGGAACCAGTACCGCCGAAAAAAGTCCGGCGGCCAGCACGCCGCGCGCAAACGGAAATTTCATGACATCACTCCTTGTTAAGAAAAATAGATGGACGCAGTCCAGGGTCTCGGCTTCGGCGCAAGCATTGCACAAAGCGTGCCGGTTGCAACTTAGGGTTTTGCATAGGTCGCAAGCCAGCCACGGGTTTTCCCCGGGTTCATCAGGCCATGCGGATCGGCGATCTTCTTGAAATCGATCTGCGCCGGGTCGATCTCTTTCATGCCGCCATCCTCGATCGTCACCACATGGTTGTCGAACACGGCGCACCCGTCGGCCTCGAACTCGGCCATGATCTCGTACAGGCGGTCGCGGTCAAAAAAGCTCACCAACGGCAAACCGAAGGCGACACAGCCGCCAAACTGGCGCCCGAACTCATGGTGCATCAGCACCTCGTCACCCCAGCGCTGCATCTGACGCTCCACCAGCGCGACATCAATGCCGACTCCGGCAACCCACGGCGCCACGGTCTGCAGGTTGGTCCAGCTGCGATCCACCTTGAGCGCCATCAGCGTCGTATGGTTATAGGCGCATTCGAACGCCGGATACAGCCCGGCGTCCTTGAGTTCAAGCTCATTCATCGCCATCGACTCGCGGCCACCATGGTGTGCCATCAGGGCGCGCCAGGCCGGCAGGCACGCCGGATGCACCATCGCGAACACCGCGTCATGGTCGGCCGGGAAACGTGCACCAAACTCGGCTTCGTAGTAAGGCGCGATGCGCCGCTCCACGGCGGTGATCAGGAACGCGTCAAGGCTGTCACCGATGGCTTCGGTCGCAGCGCAACCGAAACGCAACGCGTCGCCATAACTGGTGAACAGCGCAATCTGGTGCACCCAATCCACAGCCGGCTTGAGTGTCAGTGTCAGGGCCATGATGATGCCGTTGGTGCCAAAGGCATGATGGACTTTCTGGATATCCGCGTCGCGCAACTCGATCACCCGCGGTGTTTCCTCCAGCGTCAGCACACGGATCATGGTGACGTTACCGGCGTCCTTGAGAATGCCGTTGCGCACCGTTCCGGCGCCCGCATAGCCACCCGCGATAAAGCCACCGATCGTTGCGATGTCGCGCGTGCTGGGAAACATCAGCAGTTCCTGTCCACCGGCCACCACCTCGCTCCCACGCACCGCACGCTCAAGATCGGCAATCAGAATGCCTGCCTCGCAGGTGACCGAGCCCGCACGCACCTCCAGCACCCGGTTCAGCCCGGTGACGTCGACCACCACGCCGCCTTCGAGCGGCACACATTGCCCATAGTTACCGGTGCCGCCGCCGCGCACGGTGGTATTGACCCGGTGGCGCGCACATGCCGCCGCGATCCGCACCAGTTCCTGCTGCGTGCGCGCTTTGACCAGCACCTGCGCGCGTTTGTCATCGAGCTGCTCGCGCAGAATCGGGCTGTACCAAAAATAATCGCGCGAACCAGCAGCCAGCACGGCGGGATCCGTGCTCCATGGGATGCCGTCGATGTCACGCAGGAAAGCTTGTAGTTGGTGCATGAATCCATCCGTCAAAATGCCGCTGGCAAAACCGTGCCATTGCGAATCACCTGGCGCCGACGCCCCCGCGCGGTCAACAGCTCGAAGCGGCTTCGCGCCGCCAGCACAAGCAGGTCGGCAGGGCAGCCTGGCGCAATCCGGCCGTCCCAAGGCAAACCCATGGCCCGCGCCGGATGGGTGCAGACGCTGTGCAGCCAGTGCTCGGCCGGGCTCAAATGGCCTACCTGAACACCCAAGGCAAAGTTGTCCAGCAGGTCATAACTGCCATAGGGATAGAAACCATCGGCCACGTTGTCGGTTGCGATGGACACCGGGACACCCCATTGGTCTGCTTCGGTCAACAGGGTGATGCCGCGCTCCACCGGCGTCTTGTCCCAGGCCCCCTGCAGGTACAGGTTCGTCGATGGCAGGCTCACCAGGTGGATGCCCGCACGCGCACATAGCTGCAAGGTGCGCAGCGCAAGCGCGTGCGGCTGCATCGACAGCGAGCAGGCATGCCCGCAGGTCACCCGGCCCTGGTAGCCGTAAAGCAAAGTGCATTCGGCGATCGCGGCCAGTCCACAAGCCTGCGGATCCAGCCCCTCGTCGACATGAAAATCCAGATCCAGGCCATGGCGCAAGGCCAAATCGAACACCTGCCGCAGCTTGTCCTGCAGCCGGGCGTTGCGATACACAAAGCAGCCCAGCACAGCGCTCTCACCACGACTCCGGTCGCAGCCGCGATTCAATTCAGCGACCGCAGCGGCAATCGCGTTGGCGTCTGCGCTGGCCACCGGATCGTCGGCGTCGAAAACGTCCAAGGGCGTCAACGACACACACTGCAACACCAGTCGGTCGCGCCACGCGTTGCGCATTTGCAAGAAAGCCTGCAGCGCGGCTGGTGGCTGGCGCCGTGGCCAGTCCAGGTGGGTCCGCAACGCGCGGGTGCCACACGCATGCGCTTCCGTCAGCGCGAGCTGCATGCGCGGCGCGATGCTGGCGGCGGTCCAACGCGCACGATGGCTGGCCATCAGGTCGATGGCCTTGAACAGGTCTCCGTCGCAGGCACCGGTTTCATCGACCACATGGGTCTTGTCAATGTGTACATGCAGGTCGGCAAGGGCCGGCAGCAGCATGCCCGATATGGCTGAAGGGGTGTCGCTGGCGTGCACCGACGACACAAGGCTGCCTTCGAGCTCCACGTCAAATACATCCGACAGGCTGTCGAACCCGCGCACCGACAACGGGATGACGACACCCGGGAGCTTCATCGGTCGCCCTTGATCTCGCTCTCGTGCCAGGCGCCCAACACCAGGCGGGAGACCAGATTAAAGATCAGGTAAATCATGATACCGGTCAGTGACACCAGCACCAGGGCAGCGAACATCTTGGGTATCTCGGTGCGAAAGCCGGCTTCGAGAATGCGCGACGCCAGGCCGGTTTCCTTGCCGGCCGCCCCTGCGGTGAATTCCGCCACCACTGCGCCGATCAGGCTCAGTCCGCCCGCGATTTTCAAACCGGCGATGAAATACGGCATGGCCGACGGGACCAGCAGATAGCGCAGGGTTTGCCAGGGGCTGGCCCGGTACAGGATCAGCAGGTCGCGCAGGTTGTGATCGGCGCTGCGCAAACCAACGACGGTATTCGACAGGATGGGGAAAAACGCCACGATCCAGGCACACAGCAACAAGGCCACGGTGGTGCTGTCGATGAAGATCAGGATCAGTGGTGCAATGGCCACGATCGGGGTGACCTGCAACACGATGGCAAACGGAAAAAGGCTCAGTTCCACCCACTTGTTGAGCGAGAACAGACTGGCCAGCAAAACCCCACCGACCACCGCCAGCAGCAGGGCACCAAAGGTGATTTTCATGGTGAACAACCAGCTTGTCATCAGCGAGCCCAGGTTCTCCCACAGGGTTTGCAATACCAGCGTGGGGGCAGGCAGGATGTAATGCGGAATCTTGCTGATGCGCACCAATGCCTCCCAGCCCAGCAGAGCAAGGAGCAGCACCAGGAACGGCAACGCCCGTTGCAGCCATCCCGCACCGGCATGGCGCGCAGGCGTTGGACTGGTACGCGCATGCGCAGGTTGCGCTGCCTTAGCCATGGTGTTCTCCGGCTTGCTGCAGGGCCTGTGACACCTGCACGCACCAGCGCGCATACTGGGGCGTCGCGCGAAAAGCGTCACTGCGCGGATACGGCTCGTCAATCGGCAAATCCGCGATGACCCGCCCCGGGCGCGCGGCCATGACCACAATGCGATTGCTCAGGTAAACGCTCTCGTACACGCTGTGGGTCACGAAAATAGTGGTGAAACGCTTGGCTTGCCAAAGGGCAAGTGTTTCGTTGTTGAGCTTGAAACGGGTCATCTCGTCGAGGGCTGCAAACGGCTCGTCCATCAGCAGCAGTCTCGGCTCGGTCACCATCGCCCGCGCAATCGACACCCGCATTTTCATGCCACCGCTGAGTTCACGCGGAAACACCGTGGCGAACTGCTCCAGCCCGACCTTGGCGAGCACTCCATCGACTTGTTCCCGGGCGGCCTGGCGCGACACACCCTTGACGCGCAGTGGCAACCAGACGTTATCGAACACGCGTGCCCATGGCATCAGGGTTGGCTCCTGAAACACGAAGGAGATTTCCTGGGCATGGTCCGTCAGTGCATCGGACCAGGCAATTTCCCCCGACGTCACAGCCGAGAGGCCGGCAATCATGCGCAATGCCGTGCTTTTGCCACAACCCGAGGGTCCAAGGAAACTCACGAACTGGTGTTCGCCAATCGCCAGGTCGACACCCTGCAGCGCCAGGGTACCGTTGTCGTAGCGTTTCTCGACCGATCGCAACTCCAGCAAGTTACGCATCAGGGCCTGTCGAACCGCGGCGTCGGATTCAAGGTGGAACTTGGCAACATGCTCACTTCCAGCAAAAGGCGTGCCAGTTGCAGGCCGGCGGCGTCCACGACCACCTGCCCCTTTGCTGCGGTAGCCAACGCCGCATTGCCGGCCGCACCAAAAGCGTTGTAGTCCTGGATCTGCCAGCCCAGCTTGGCCGAGTTCCCATTGCCAAGAATGGGGTAGTCGCGTGCGCGCTCCTGTGCGCTGGTTTGAAAGTCCTGCGCCTGGGCCATGTCAACATAAGAGGCCCGCAGGGCCAGCATCATGGACGTCTCCATGTCACCTGCGTGGATGCCAAAGCGGTGCTCATGCGCCGGGAACAGCCCGTTGGCTGCGTCGCCCAGTGGCAAGGTGTACCAGTTGGCGGAGAACACAATCAGGTCGTGCGCACTGCGCAGATCGCGTGCCACGATGTCCATGATGCTGACCTGGCCGCCGTGGCTGTTGAACAGCACAAGCTTGCGGATTCCCGCACGCGCCACGCAGGCGCCCAGCTCCATCCACACCGCGATCAAAGTCTGCGCGGACAGGGTCAAGGTGCCCGGAAACCGGATGTGTTCGTTACTCTTGCCCACCTGCTGGGTGGGCAGGAACAACACCGGCAACTCGGGTGCAAGGTGTGGCAAAGCTGCCTCGATCACACCGTTGACCAGCGTGGTGTCCACACTCACCGGCAGGTGCGGCCCGTGTTGCTCGGTGGCGGCCACCGGCAACACCGCCACCACCTGGTCTATTACATTGCTCGACGCAAGCTGCGCGAAATGGCGCGTCGTCAGGTCGGCCCAGAAGCGGGAGGGGAGTTGCATGGTGGAATCTTACTTGGCTCCGAATCACCCCTACGCCAACCCCGTACTTGGCCTGGACCGTTCCTTCCACCGCGAGCGTGTCGCAGTCGCCAATTTCCACGCTGTTGAGTTTGAGGTTCCGGTCAACCCTGAGAGTGCCGCCCAGGGCCTTATCGCAGTGGCAGCTCAGCCGCCTTCCACCGCTGGCGGGATCGCTTCGGCCAAAAAGTCGTACACCCTTCGCACCAGCCGATTGCCACGGATCTCGCGGTGCACCACCAGCCAGCAGGGCAGCGCCGGAATGCCCAGCTGCGGCAAAAGTGCCACCACGCCAGGCCAGTGGCGGATGTTGTATCGCGCCACGAAGCCGATACCCGCACCGGTTGCCACCAGCCGACCGTAGGCCACCTGGTCGTCGGTTCGCAGCGCAAAGCGCTCGCGCTGCATCGACAGGCCCATCCCGGCAAAGCCGCGCACGATGGTCTCGTCACGGTCGTAGCCGATGAGACGATGGGCCAGTAGATCCTGCGCCCGGCGCGGTGTTCCGGCGCGGTCCAGATAGCTCTGGTGCGCCGCGGCAACAATCTCGACTTCGGCCAGCTTGCGCGCCACCAGAGAACCCTGCTCGGGCCGCACCATGCGCACGGCGATATCGGCCTCGCGGCGCAGCAGGTTGGTCAATTGGTTGCTGGCCACCAGTTCAACCGCGATGCCCGGCTCGGCCTGCTGCAGCCGCGCCAGTAGCGGGGGCAGCAGCCATGTGGCCGCCACCTGGCTGGTGGTGATGCGTACGGCACCGGTCGTGGCGTCGCGGCTCTTGGCCAGGCTGCGCGCCAGGGCACTGGCGCCTTCTTCCATCTGCCGCGCGGCCTCGGCGATGGCCAGCCCGGTGGCGGTGGGTGTGACGCCTCGGCCGGTGCGCTCGAACAGCGGCGCGCCCAGCTGCAGTTCGAGCTCGGCAATATGCCGCGAAAGCGTGGGCTGCTGCGCCTGCAGGCGCCGCGCCGCGCCCATCAGGCTGCCGGCGTCGAGCACCGCCACGAAGCTCTTGACGAGCGCCCAGTCGAAGTTGTCAATGCCGCTTGATGCCATGCGTAAGTGTATAGCTGCCATGCGGAGTCAGGCAGTTGTCAGCAGGGTCGTTGGGTCCGAGACTCACGTCATCGCAACCCACCAAGGCCACATCACCATGACCACCGCTACCCGCCCCACCGTTCTGATCCTCGGCGCCAATGGCCGCCTAGGCCTGGCCGCCGCACAGGCCTTCGACGCAGCAGGCTGGCAGGTGCTGGCGCAGGTGCGCCGCGCCGCGATGGTCGGCATGCCGGCGCGGGCGCGGCTGGTGCCCGCATCTGTGATCGATCTTCAGGCTCTGAGCGTACAAGCCGCTGGCGCGCAGGTGGTGGTGCACAGTCTGAATCCGCCGTACACCCGCTGGGCCAGCGAAGCGCTGCCACTGGCTCTGGCCGGCATGGACCTGGCACAACAGCTTGGCGCCCGCTTCATGCTGCCAGGAAACGTCTACAACTTCGGCTCGGACATGCCTGCGTTACTGTGCTGCGACACCCCGCAGCGGGCCGACACGCGCAAAGGACGCATCCGCGTGGCCATCGAGTCCGAGATGCAGCGCCGCTGCGCCGCCGGTGCGCTGCGCGCGACGGTACTGCGCGCCGGGGACTTTTTTGGCGCCGGCACGGGCAGCTGGTTCGACCTGGTCATCGCCAAGGACATCGGGTCAGGCAAGCTGGTTTACCCTGGCCCGCTGGATGTAGCCCATCCATGGGCCTACCTGCCCGATCTGGCGCGGGCCTTCGTTGCCGCGGCACAGGCCGAGGGGCTGCCGGCTTTCGCCCGCCTGCACTTTGCCGGCCACACACTCACCGGACACGAATTTCTCGCCGCTCTGGAAAAGGCGGCTGCAGCCCTGGGCATGGCTCGGCCAGCCGGCTTCCAGCGGGGCGGCATGCCGTGGGGCTTGATTCGCGCGGGGGGTCTGGTGATTCCGATCTGGCGCGAGCTGGCCGAGATGGCCTACCTCTGGCGGGTGCCCCACGCGTTGGACGGTTCCTCCATGGCACCGCTGGCGCTACCCGCAGCCACGTCCATTGACGCCGCGCTGCGCGCATCGCTGCATGCATTGGGCCGCGGCGATGCTGCGCCAGTGCCGACCGTCGCAGCGGCAAGTTAGTTGCAGGCCGAAAGCCTGATCTCTTTTTTTTTCATCCACTCACTGAAGGAGCACTGTCATGACTTCCATCACCCACGCTGCAATGCGGCGCACCACTGCCACCGCTGGCTCCGAGAACAGCGCGTCGCGCGGCCTCGGCGCCTTGCTCATTGCCGATGCGCTGCTCTCGTTTGCGCCAGTGGCCGTGCTCGGTGCGGCCATCGGCTGGCCGGCTTCGCTAGACAACCCTGCGGCCGAACAACTGGCGGCGGTCCATGCCAATGCCGGCATGGTGACGCTTGGCTACGGTCTGTACCTGCTGTACTCGGTGCTGGTGGCGCCAGTGATGATCGGCCTGGCGGCCAAGGTGTTCGGCGGGCTGCACCGGCCGGCGGCGGCCACGGTGGCGGCCTTCGGTGCCTTGTCGGCTTTGGCGCGCGCCATCGGTATCCTGCGCTGGCTGACGGTCATGCCGGCGCTGGCCGCAGCCCACGCCGCGGCAGGGCCCGAGCAGCGGGCACAGATCGAGCTGTTGTTCAGTGCCGTCACCAGTTATGGAGGCGGCATTGGCGAGGTCCTGGGCGTTGCGCTGTTCATGGCCCTGTCGATGGGTACCTTGTGTGCTGCCGCGCTGCGCAGCGGCGGGATGCCACGCTGGCTGGCCGCACTGGGCCTTGCCAGCACGGTGTTATTGGCTGGCCTGTTGCTGCCGGTGTTTGGCGGCCCGGAGCTTGTGCCGGTTGCGGCGGCGGTGAGCCTGCTGTCGTTGTGGATGTTGGCGGCTGGCGTGTGGGCGCTGCGCCGCAGTTGATCTGTCCAAGGCGGCTCGATGGGGTGGCGAATGGTTGGCCAAATAAAAACCGGCTCGCCAGACGGGTGAGTCGTGGATCAAAGGCGATGGCCGAGGGCAACCTGATTTCGGGCTTGCATCCGGCTGCTACTCAGGCCCGGATCACCAACTCGTGGCGCAGGATGATCGGGCGCGCGCCGCCTTCTGCCAGCGCGCGCACGATCGCTTCGCCGTAGGCCGCGTAGGGCACCCGCACCGCGTGCAGCCAGGGCGCAATCCAGGCGTTCATGGGGCTGTCGTCAAAGCCGACCAGCACCAGATCACGGCCTACCTGCAGCCCAGCCTCGCGCGCGCAGCGCTGGGCACCGTAGGCGATCAGGTCACTGGTGCAGAACACCGCCTGCGGCGCCTTCTTGCGCTTGAGCAGGCTGCCCATGCCCTGGTAGCCAATCTGCAGATGCTCCAGACCGGCGGCCGACTGCACCCGGCTGGCAGGCAGACGGATGCCATGCGCCGTCAACGCCGTGCGAAACCCGACCACGCGCTCGGCGGTGGCCGAAGACGCCAGGTTGCCATGAATCAGGGCGACATTGTTCCAGCCCTGGCCGGCCATCCACTGCGCGACCTCGGCGCCCGCACCACGGTTGTCGATGCCGACGTACGGCTGTGAATCGCCCTGCACCGGTGAGCGCCGATTGACGAACACCAGCGGCTCGCCGCCGCGCACGAAACTGCGCAGCACCGGGCTGTCCACTGCGCCCAGCAGGACCTGCCCCCGCGCGTAGTGCGAGCGCATTTCCAGCAAGTATTCGTCCTGCAGCTCGGGGCGTTCATGGGTGTCGCACAGCACCATGACATAACCAGCCCCGCGCAAGGCCACTTCGGCCGCCGCCACGATGGCCGGCATGGTCGGGTTGGCCATGTTGGCCGCCAGCACGGCGACCAGTCGGCTCTGCCCGCTGCGCAAGGCGCGCCCGGCGCCGGTGGGACGGTAGCCAAGCGTGGCGATGGCGGCCTGCACCCGCACGATCGTGTCTGCCGAAGCCTTGTTGATGACCCCGTTCACCACCCGCGACACGGTGGCGATCGACACCCCGGCGTGCGCTGCAACCGCCGAGATTGACACCTTGTCGCGCGGGGTGGGCACAAGCACTGGCGGGGCGGCGGCAGGGTTGGACGCGGGTGCTGTGTTCGGAGTTCTGGCCATATTAGGGATTACGCGAATTGCGCATTATCAGCCTCACCATCAGAATTTAGGAAAACGTTTTCCTCGGCTTCTTTCCCTGTAATCCAACAAACGGAGACACCCATGCGCATCCGCAAAACCTTTCAGGCCTTCGCGGCCACCGCGGCGACCGTCCTGGCCATGGGCCAGGCCGTGGCCCAGGAGATTGTCGTCTGGCACGACCTCGGCGACAACGGCATCAAATGGTTCCAGGCCATGGGCGCCGAATTTGCCAAGGTGCGCCCCGGCGTCACCGTCAAGTCGATCAGCTACCCCACCGACCAGTGGTTCGGCCGCTCGATCTCGGCGCTCAACACCGATACCGCCCCCGACCTGCTGTTCAACAATTACGAACGCGTGATCCGTGTCTCTGACCAGACCGGCAAGCTGATGGACCTCAAGCCGGTCCTCGCCAGCGTGGCCGACAAGGCCTTCCTGAGCGAAGACGACCTGCGCGTGGCCACCCATGGCCCGAAGATGATCATCCTGCCGATACAACGCGTTCAGATGGGCTTTGGCGTGCGCAAGAGCTGGCTCGACAAGGTAGGCGAGAAGTTCCCGGCCACCTGGTCCGATGTGCAGCGCGTGGCGGTCAAGTTCCGCGACAACGACCCGGACGGTGACGGCAAGGCAAACACCTTCGGCATGGCCCTGCAGGCCGCCAAGCCGCGCGACCTGATTCACATGATCGACCTGTTCATGTTCGGCTCCGGGCTGCGCAACACGCTGGTCGACGCCAGCGGCAAGGTGGTGATCGACGAACCGGCCCGCGCCAAGGTGCTGGAGGAAGTGCTCAAAGCCTACACCGAGTACCGCTACATGGCACCCGACACGATCAACCACTCCTTTGGCGAGATGTACCAGATCATCGAGGGCGGCAGGGCCGGAATGTTCCGGGTTGGCGACTGGAACGTCAAGAAATGGGACGGCGCTGCCGTGCTCAACGGCGACTTCCTGGTGGGCCCCTGGCC
Organism: Burkholderiales bacterium; assembly: GCA_038247175.1. Lineage (GTDB taxonomy): Bacteria > Pseudomonadota > Gammaproteobacteria > Burkholderiales > Burkholderiaceae_C > CAISIP01. The sequence continues at coordinate 35,021 of JBBRVD010000014.1, forward strand.
CGCTTTCGACGGCCGCAAGAACTCGGTGGTCATCGGCGGCATGCGCGGCGTGGCCGTGCCGGACAACTCCCCCAACAAGGCCGTTGCGGTCGAGTTCGCCAAGTTCATGCTGGGCAAGCAGGGGCAGCA
>JBBRVD010000015.1:0-34834 GCA_038247175.1 Burkholderiales bacterium
CAGTGATGCTGCGCAGCGCGCACCTGGGCTCAGCGCTGGGCAAGTGACCGACCCACGGCAGGGGATCGCAGCGACGACGTTCTACGATCAGATCAAGGCATTTTTTGCGGACTGTGCCAGCGTGCTGCGAGGGCAGGGTGACGCAAAAGGGGCTGAGCGCTTCGAGCGCGGAAGCACGCATTGGATGCGGCACTCGCACGCGAGTCATGCCATTGCCAGCGGCATGCCGATCGAGATCGCGCAGCAAAACTTGGGGCATGCGTCGCTGGCCACCACGACCGTCTACGTCACGACGGAGAAGCGACGGCGGATGAAGGCTGTCGAGGCGTTCTGGCGAAAGTAAGCGCCGCGCCAGACATTCTTCAAATGGCATCGATCTCCAGTCGCCATCTCGTCGCCGCTGTGCTGCGTGTCGAGGCCATGAGCTTCCATGAGCGCGAACGACTCGCCGATGAGGTCTACGCTCGACAACCCAATCTGTTCGCCTCGGTTATTGTTTTGCATCGGTACGGCGTTACGCACGCGCAAATGGATGTGGTGCTGAACATCTTTCTCGTTTTCCATGAGGCGATGAAGATCAGCGGCGGTAGCTGGCCGGTCATCTCCGAAGATGTTCAGGAGCGATGCCTCGCGCGCGTTTCCGGGCGCGTGCGCTTCATTGAGGGCTTGTCGCCACAGATGCAAGCGCAGGCCACCGCAGACGCTGTGCGCGACCACCCCGAGCAGCAGTTGCTCGCCTACGTGTTCGGCAAGTTCGAGGAGAGCGACCTCCTCGGGATCAAGACCGAAGCGGAAAAGATGCTCATGCTGGCAGCACTGAACCTGGTCGAGTGCATCGCGCAGACAGCGCCGCGAAAAACGAAGGGCGGTTTCAAGTCCGAAGTGCAACACCCGGGTCAATGAACCGAGGATGATGCTTTGTGAGAACTGGCCAGGATCCGCTTGAACACCGCCGATTCGAGGGTGGCCGCGATGTAATTGAGCTGGCCACCGCGGTTCGGGCAGTCGTCGAGGTCGATCTCGAAAACGACCTCCAGGCTGCGCGATCCGGCGGACACTGCAAAGTGCTTGGACAGCGACGACACGACGTGTTTTCCCCACGGCACCGACTGGAGTTTCACGCGCTTTTTCATTCCCAACGCGGTGCGCTCGGGATACCGGCTGGCGCACGACGCGCAGCTGCTGTGGAACGCCTTCGAGGAAGTCAACAACAAGAACGGCCTGCCTGGTGACCTCAAGATTCCCATGGAGTCATTTGAACGCGCGGTGGAGATCATGCTCAAGGGGTGCTGGGATGCCGACGCCAGGCATGAGCAACCTGACTAGGGCCGCTGGGTCGCCGCCGTGAAGGCGTGTGGCTACGTGCAGGGGTTCTGTCGCGATAAGCGCGGGCTGGTAAGTTCGCCCGATGGACTTTGACCGTACGAAGATGATCGAAGCACTGAGCCGAGTGATTCAGCGGATGCACTACCCGCTGGAGGTGATGCTGGTTTGCGTTCGCTGGTACTCGGCCTACCCGCTGAGCTTGCGGAACATCGAAGAGATGATGGCCGAGCGAGGTGTATTCGTCGATCACTCCACGCTGCACCGCTGGTCGATGAAGATGCTGCCCGTGCTGGTAGCCGCATTGCGCCGGCGCAAGCGCCCCGTCGGCACGAGCTGGCGAATGGACGAGACTTACGTCAAGGTCGCCGGTCAGTGGAAGTATCTGTACCGAGCGGTGGATCGCGATGGCAACACCGTCGACTTCCTGCTACGCGCCAAGCGAGATCGCGCCGCAGCGCAGGCATTCTTCGAGCGCGCCATCGACCTGCACGGCGTGCCCGAGAAGATCACGATATACAAGAGCGGCGCGAACACGGCGGCGATCACGAGCATCCAGGCCGACAGCGGCCTGCGCATCGAGATGCGCCAGTCTAAGTACCTGAACAACATCGTCGAGCAGGACCATCGCGCCATCAAACGGATCACTCGGCCGATGCTTGGCTTCAAGAGCTTTCGATGGGCGCGGATCCTGCTCGCCGGCATTGAGGTCATGCACATGATTCGCAAGGGCCAGCTCAGCTCGATCAAAGATCGAGCTTCGTCAGCAGCGAATCAGTTCTACTCCCAGGCGTTCTGATCGCTGCCTGCCTGCAGTCTTGTTTGGCATCACCGTGCTATCGCGACAGAACCGTCTCGAGAACCACCAAGTTGGGGGTGACGCCGCAGTCTTCGCTGCGGCTATCATGGTTTGAATCGGCGGTTGCTGCGGCCATCGTGATCGCAATTTCATCTGCCTCCATCAGGATGACGCATGTCTCGGCAGACCACCCAGTACGACCCCGTTTTCGGCTACCGGTTCATCCCTGGCCTGAAAGCGCGGGTGCCACATGAAACTGGCGGCTTCCTGCTGGCGACGAATGCGACGGGCTTCAGAAGCAACCGCAACTTCGACCCAGCCCTCCCCCCCGGTCACAGACGGGTGCTGGTCTTTGGTGACTCGATGACAGCCGGCGACGGCGTGGCCAATGCCCAACGATGGACTGACCTGCTCGAGGCATCGTTCGACCGTCTGGAAGTCTTCAACTTCGGCCTCTCTGGCAGTGGCACTGACCAGCAGTACCTGATCTGGCGTGAGTGCGCGGCCGGTATCGCGCATGACTTGGTGATCCTGGCTGTGTTCGTGGAAAACATCCGACGCATCCAGGCGCGCTATCGCACTTACCTGGACGAGAACGGACAGCGCGTGGTGTACGCCAAACCCTACTTCGAACTGGTCGATGACAGGCTCGAGTTGCGGCACGTGCCGCCATCACCCAAACACTGGCTCGAATCGGAGTTCCCCGCCGCCGAAGCCGGCGCCATCGACCAAGGGGGCCGCTACCCCCTGCTGAGGGAAATCGTGACCAAGATGGGCGCCCGCGATTTGCTGCAGCGCATGACCCGCTACCAGCCAGTGCCGGAATACGACGCACCGAGCCATGCCGCCTGGCAGTTGATGCGCGCCATCTTGAAGCGTTGGATCCACGACATCCAGAAGCCGGTCTTGTTGATGCCCATCCCGATGCACCAGCATGTGGAGGGCGTGAGTGACGCCGAACCCTACCGCGCTCGCTTTGTCGAATTGGCTGCGGAAGCCGGCTGCCTGCTTCACGACCCGTTGCCCGACCTGCAGCGCCATCCGGAGGCCGAGCGCCGCAGCTTCCGCTTTGCACACGATCCGCATCCAACACGCCGCGGCCATGAAGTGCTGGCCGCCTCGCTGCAACCGGCGCTGAAGACGGCGCTGGACACGCTGGCCGCGCCAGCGGCGGTGCGCTGATGGCCACGACCCTCGGCATCTCCGCGTATTACCACGACGCTGCTGCGGCGATCGTGCGCGACGGGCACATCGTCGCTGCAGCGCAAGAAGAGCGGTTCAGTCGGCGCAAGCACGACCCGAGCTTCCCGCGGTCGGCCGTCAACTACTGCATGGAAGAAGCGCAGTGCGATGCCGACGACATCGACGCCGTGGTCTTCTATGACAACCCCTTGGCCAGCTACGACCGGATCGTCCAGAACGCCTTGACGGTCGGCCCCAGCGCACGCAAGGCCTTTGTCAGCGCAACAGCCGCTGTCCTGGGCAACAAGGTGTGGATCAACGACGATGTGCGCCGCGCCGTGGGCGGCCTCGGTAGCGCTGGTCGGACACTGATCGCCCGGCACCATCTGGCGCACGCTGCCAGCGCCTATTACCCATCGCCCTTTGAGTCAGCCGCTGTGCTGACCATGGATGGCGTTGGCGAGTGGGCCACCACCAGCCTGGGCATCGGCCAGGGCCGGGACCTGCAGCTGTTCGCCGAGATCGACTATCCGCATTCGCTGGGCCTGCTGTACAGCGCCTTCACCTACTACTGCGGATTCAAGGTCAACTCGGGCGAGTACAAGCTGATGGGGCTGGCGCCCTACGGAAAACCCTGCTTCGCGCAGACCATCCGTGATCGCTTGATCGACATCCGTGACGACGGCTCCTACCGGATCGACACCAGCTACATGGGCTATCTGGACGGCGAGGTGATGACCAACGAGCGCTTCGACGCGCTGTTCGGCAAGCCTGCGCGCAAGCCGGAGTCAGCCATCACGCGGCATGAGATGAACATCGCCGCCAGCGTCCAGGCCATCACCGAAGAGGTGGTGCTGAAGACCGCCCGGCACCTGCGCCGCGTCACGGGGCTGCGCCAACTGGTCATGGCTGGAGGCGTGGCCCTGAACTGCGTGGCCAACGGCAAGTTGCTGGCATCGGGCATCTTCGACGACATCTGGATCCAGCCTGCGGCAGGGGACGCCGGAGGTGCACTCGGCGCGGCTCTGCTGGGCCAGCACATGGTCCTCGATGTGCCGAGACCGGGCAACCAGCCCGGACGAGACCGCCAGAAGGGCAGCTATCTGGGGCCGCAGTACTCGTCGGCAGAGATCAAGGCGTTTCTGGACCGCCACGGCCATGCGCATGTGCACGTGCCAGATCTTCAAACCCGCTGCAAGCAGGTGGCGGAGTGCATCGCGGGCGGGGGCATCGTGGGGTGGATGAGCGGTCGCATGGAGTTCGGCCCGCGCTCCCTGGGAGCACGCTCGTTGCTGGGAGACCCGCGCGACCAGCAGACCCAGCAGCGCATGAACCTGAAGATCAAGTTCCGGGAGTCGTTTCGCCCGTTTGCACCCAGCGTCCTGGTCGACCGTTGTGCCGACTATTTCGACCTGTCGGTGCCCAGCCCGTACATGCTGCTGGTGGCACCGGTGCGGGCAGAGCACCGCCTGCAGGTGGACATGCGCAGCTTCGAGGACGGTGACGATGACATGCTGCAGGTGATCGCCCAGGCGCGCAGCGATGTTCCGGCCGTGACCCACGTCGACTACACGGCGCGCATCCAGACCGTCGATCCTGACACCCATCCGGCCTACCATGCCTTGTTGAAGGCGTTCGAGGCTCTGACCGGCCATGGGCTTCTGGTCAACACCTCCTTCAATGTGCGAGGCGAGCCCATCGTCTGCACGCCCCAGGATGCCTACCGCTGCTTCATGCGCACGCATGCCGACCTGCTGGTGATGGAGGACTTTCTCGTCTGGCGCAAGGATCAATCGGCCACAGAGGTCGATGAAGCATGGAAGCAGACCTATGAGCTCGACTGATCCAGGCCTGTCAGCAAGGGCAGCCGTTGAGGCACTGTTTGATGCCGTGCTGATGCCCCTGGCCGAAACCCGGCGCAGGACTGGCGGACCAACCATGCCACTGTGCGCGGATGCCAGCATGCCGAGCTATTGGACGACCCTGCCTGCCCGACGTCTGGAACCCGCCGACTTTCTGCAGCCGTCCTGTCTGGACGCCACCGAGTTGACGGCTGCGCTGGCGGCGCATTGGCGTGCGATCGGCGAGCCTGATCTGGCAGCCCTCGCGGCAGAGTTGGTGACGCTGGCGCAGGCATTGCGAACGACGGAGGCTGCCACCGACGCCCCGTCGCCGTTCCTCTACACGATGTTCTAGTGCAGTGTTCTACGCTGTACGGCACTTGAGACACTCGACGGATTTGTCGTCCCGGCCAGGCGCAAACCACAGCGATGCCCAGTGGCATCGCGCGGATTTGCAACGACGCCAGGGCGGCAAAGACCCGGTTTGATGTGCGGCATCGCGTGGAACACTGCACCAGGGCCAAGGTGGCCAGTTCCAAGCCACTGCGTGTCGTTGTCGTGAATGACCACGTGGTACCGGATGGTGGTGCAGACATGGTGGCCTTGAGATCGGCCCAGGGGCTGGCCGGCGCGGGCATCGATGTGACGCTGTTTGCCGGCGGCCGCTTGCCACCGGCCCCACCGGCCGGCGTACGACTCGTCTGCACCGGGCAAGTCGACGCGATCGCCAACCCTGGTCGGCTGTCGGCCGCGCTGCAAGGTGTCTGGAACGTCGCCGCCGCGCGGATGTTGCGGCAAGTGCTGTCCGGGTTCGATCCTGGCAACACAGTGGTGCACCTGCACAGCTGGACGAAGTCGCTGTCGGGAAGCGTGGTGCGGGCGACGCTCGATGCTGGCTTCCCGGTCGTGCTGACCCTGCACGACTATTTCTCGGCGTGTCCAAACGGCGCGCTGTTCGACTTTCAGCGCAACCGCAGCTGCCTGCGGACCCCACTGTCCTGGGACTGTGTCTCCACGCATTGCGACTCGCGCAGCCGCGCCTTCAAGTCCTACCGCGTTGTGCGGCATCTTGCGCAGCAGACTCTGGGGGGCTTGCCTGGTCGAATCGGTCACTTCATCGTGGTCTCCCGGTTCAGCCAAGCCCTGCTCCAACCCTTCCTGCCGGCGCAGGCACACAGCCATCTCGTGCGCAACCCCATCGACCTGACCCACCAGCCGGCGAGCGACGTGGCTGCGAACCAGCTGTTCGTGATGGTGGCGCGCATGCTCGCCCCGAAAGGCCAGGAGATCTTCCTCGAGGCCTGTGAGCGCGCGCAGGTCGAGGCCGTGTGCATCGGTGACGGACCGCAACTGCAGGCCTGGCGCGCGCGGTTTCCACGCGCGGTCTTTCCCGGCGCGCAGAGCCGCGCAGAGGTGAGCGACGCCATGCGCCAGGCACGCGCCCTGGTCATGCCGTCGCTTTGGTACGAGACCCAGGGATTGGTGGTCGACGAAGCCGCTGCACTAGGCGTTCCGACGATCGTGGCCACCACATGTGCCGGCTCGGAATCGGTGGTCGACGGCGAGACCGGCCTGCATGTCCCAGGTGGCGATGTGGCGGCCCTGGCCACTGCACTGCGGCGCCTGGCCGACAACCCAGCCGAAGCCGCACGCATGGGCCGGGCCGCACACCAGCGCTTCTGGGCCGATCCACCCAGCCTGGACAACCATGCCCGGCGGCTGCTGGAGGTCTACGACCTGGTGCTGCGATCCCATCGAGCCGGCGCCACGGCGCGCCTGCCAGCGCCAGGAGCCCTGCGATGAACACCGTACTCGCCCATCTCAAGCGGCGTGTGCGCGGCGGTTCCAGCCCGCTGCTGAAACTGGCGCTGGCGCTGCGCGACCCGATGCAGCATCCAGTCCCGCTGGCGGTGGACGGCACAAGGCGTGTGGTGGTGCTGGCCCCGCACATGGACGACGAGGCCATCGGCTGCGGTGGTGCCATCCTGCAACATGTCGCCGCCGGCGCCAGGGTGGTGGTTGCGTTTCTGACCGACGGCCAGGCCGGCGATCGTCGGCTGTACAACCCGACACTGAGCAACGGGGACCGCCAAGCCATCCGCCTCTGGCTGCGCGACACCCGGCGTGCCGAAGCACAGCACTGGTGCGAAGGCGCCGGCGTCGAGGCACCACGCTTCTTCGACGCCCCGGACGGGCAACTGGGTGCCGCTGACGTGCTGGCACGCACCGAGCCTCTGCTGCGCGCGTTGCTGCAACAAGAGCAACCCGAGGTGGTCTACTTGCCATCGCTGCTGGACACGCACAAGGACCATGCGGCCAGCAACGCCTTGCTGATGCGCAGCCTGGCAGCTGCCAGGTGCGGGCCGGTCGACCTGCGCGGGTACGAGGTGTGGAGCCCCACGGCAGCCAATGCCGTCCTCGACATCTCCAGCACCTGGCCGCGCAAGAGAGATCTTCTGCTGGGCTACCGATCGCAGTTGAGAGACATGGACTATGCGCGCGCCGTCGAAGGGCTGAACGCCTACCGTGCGATGCTGCTGCCCACAGGCCAGGGCCATGCCGAGGCGTTCCTGCGCTTGTCCCCGGCCGAGCATGCCAGGTGCATGCAGACACTCGCCTGAATCAGGCAGACCCCAACCCTTCAGCTGGCGCGGCTGCCGGCGGCTGCACATCCGGGCCTTCGCTGCGGGCCCTGCGCGCCAGCCAGCGAGCAGGTGGTCAGTGGCAAGGCCGCTGCGTGCGGTCGTCGGGCTTGCAATGCGTCACCTTGGTCACAAACGCTGACATCTTGCCGCTCAATCGGGCGGACCGTGTGCCGATCTCCTGGCATGCCAAGCCACATAGCACGTTCACGTATTCCAAGCCATGCCGCACATGTCGACAACCTGAATCCCGGACCGGCTTCGCCCGGCATCGGCTTGACTGCGGCTGCCTGGCGGATGGCCCTGTGCCTGGGTGCAGCCATGTTCGCGCTGGCCGGTTGCGGCGGCGGCGGCGGTGGCAGTGACGGTGGCGCCAGTCCAGCCGACACGGGCGCCGACGAGCCGAGCGCGACGGCGCTGGCCGCGCGGTCCCGGACACGCCCCGGCACCAAGGTCGACACCACCACGATCACCACAACCACCACCACGACCAGCATCGCGAACAACTTCGATGCCGAAGGTTGGGCCAAGTGGCAGCGGCGCTCGGCACCGGTCTATAGCGGTCCCTATGCACTGGTGGGCGACCCCAGCGTCCTGCGTGACGGTGCGCTGCTGCGCATGTTCCACACCTGCTATGACGTGGTGCGCCAAGGCCCTGCCATCTGCCAAGTCACTTCGATTGACGGACTGTCGTGGACCCCCGTGGCGGTGCAGGACCCGTTGCCAGGGCGCATGCTGCACACCCGCCCGGGAAAGTGGGACGACACCCACGAGACGCCCCTGGCGATCAAGTTCAAGGGCGAGTACCTGCTGTACTACGCCGGCTACCAGAACCGGGGTGGACATCTCGCGTCGCTGCCGATCCAGATCGGGCTCGCAACATCCATGGACGGTGAGAACTTCTCGCCCGTTTCGGACGCGCCGATCATGTCGGTCTCGTCCGCCGGCATGGACAGCGATGCGGTGTTCAGCCCCACCATCATTGAGCACGACGGTGGACTGGTCATGCTCTACACCGCCTATTGCCTGGACACCTGCACGCAGGGCAAGGGTGTGTATGTGATGGCGGCCACGTCCGCCGATGGGCGAAACTGGACCAAGATCGATCGCCCGGTGATCGCACGCGCCGAGCTGCCCATGGGCGTGACCGACATCGCCGAGGTGCATGTCGCACGCGCGGCCGACCAGCAGTACTACCTGTTCGCGACCTACTTGTATGCCGCCGGCAAGGGCCACGAGATCGGCATCGGCAAGGCTGCCACGCCGTTCGGACCATGGCAGTTTTCGACAGCTCCGATCGTGCGTCGTGTGGCCGACGGGTTTGACGACATCGGACCCATCGCCCCCACCGTGTTGATGGAGAACGGCAGGGTCCGCATGTGGTTCCACGGCTTCTCGACCGTGCCGCAGGCCCAGATCGGCTACGCCGAAGCGGCCTGGCCGCTGCGCGCACCCTGAAGATTGCACTGACCACCGTGTGCCGCGCGTCTGCGCCCGAGGCAACACGGACGGGCGCTTGCTCTCGAAGCAACGCCGGACCACCCCAACACTTCTGGATCCCCTCGGGGCGGGCTGGGTGCAGTGCGGCCCTGGGGGCGCTCAGAGGATCGGGCCGGCTGCCAGTCGCAGCAAGGTCTCCTCAAGTCGCCCCAGCACGGCATCTCGCCCCAATTCGCGCACGGCGTACGCATGTGCAGCGCCTGCAAGCTCAGCCGCCAGGGCTGGCTCATCGCACAGCTTCGCGATGGCAAGGGCAAACGCAGCGGCGTCTTCTGGCGGAACGATCAGCCCGCGACCGGCCACCATGGCGGCAAGCTCCGTGTGCCGGTGAGCACCGACGACAGTTGCCCGGGCACTCGCGAACATGCCGCCAATCTTGGATGGCATCACCAGGTCGGCCGCTGCCGCACGCTGGGGCAACATGTGGACTGTGGCCGTGCGCAACAGCGCACCCAGGTTCTCGGCGGGCTGCAAGGGCAGAAACCGCACCCGCTCCAGCCCCGCGGCACCCGCCTCCAAGGATGCCCGCGCCGGGCCGTCTCCGACCAGCACGAACCACAGATCCTGCCGGCCTTGGAGCCTGCGCGCCGCCTCGACGATGGTCTCCAGGCCTTGCTTGCCTGCCATGTTGCCGGCATAGAGCGCCACGTGCGCCGCATGCGGGATGCCCAGATCGCGGCGATAGTCCACTCCGGGCGGATCAGGCGGCAGGTCGCCGACCCAGTTGGGAAAGACCGCGACACAGCCCGGCGCCAGACCCTTGCTGCACAGGCGGTCGGCCATGGTGGACGAGATGGTGGAGACCTGATCGGCACTGCGCAGCAATGTCGACTCAAATGCCAGGGCCAGCCGTCGCGCGAAGCGGCCACGCACGATGCCGAGCTCGAACGCAGCATCCACCTCCAGATCCTGCACGTGCAGCCAGGCACGCGCACCGGCCACGCGCGCGGCCAGCCAGACAGGCAGATACGACAGCAGCGGTGGCTCCACCGCGATGATCACCTGCGGCTTCCAGCGTGCGGCTGCCAGCAGGATCGGCAAGCTGCTGGCCGCATGGCTCAGCGCGTACACGGTGCGCGCCAACCCGCCGGGGCGTGACGGGATCCAGGCCGGGCACCGACGCACATCCACACCGTCGCGCCGCTCGCGCGTGTACCGCCACGCGGACCAGCCTGCGGGCGTGCGCCAGACCGGGTAGTGCGGCGCTGCCGTCACCACCCGCACGTCGTGCCCGCGGGAGGCGAGCCACTGCGCCGCCTCGGCGTTGTACTTGCCGATCGAAATCAGCTCGGGTGCGTAGTAGGGTGAATGCAGCAGGATGCGCAAGCGGGTCCGCTCTGCGGTCATTCGGCCTGCATCCATCCCACGGTACGCTGCACACCCGTGTCCAGAGTGAACGGCAGCTCACCACAAACGGAACGCAAGTCCGACGTGTCGTGCAGCATCTCGGTCACCAGATTGTCGAGACGGAACGAGGTGAGCGGGACGCTGCGCCAACCAAGCTTCGACACGAGGTCGCCCACCCCCGCCACCGCCCGCATGGCGGTCATCGGCACTTCGCGGATCGGCGGGGCGCCAAAGGCTTGCCGCACTTTGCCGCCCCAATCGAGGACCTCAATGGGATCGTAGTCAGCCAGGTAGAACATTCCGTCCTGAACCGCATCCGCAGGGGCAACCAGAAGCTGCTGCAGCTGGTGAACGCTGTTGCCCACATAGCCGAAGGACTTTCGCACCCGGACTCCCTTGGGATGCACGTAACGGCCCTGCCGAATGGCGTCAAAGAAATTGCGATAAGGGACGTGGAACCAAGGCCCCCAGATCGAGGTCGGCCGCACGATGGTCCAGGCGAACGGCCGGCCTTGGATGCCACGGACCAACTGCTCGCCGACGACCTTGCTTTCGCCATACGGGGTGGTGGGTTGGTAATCCACCGGGGACTTCGGCTGGTAGCCGATGCGGCACACCAGGCGTGACGACGCAAACACGACACGACCAGCCGACGACCCGGCCGCAGCATCGATCACGTTCTGGACACCGTCGGTGTTGGCCCGGTAATCAGCAACCGTGGCACCGTTGAGGTCAGTCCGTGCGGCAAGGTGCACGACCGCGTCTGGCCTGAACTGCCGCATGGCCTGCGTCAGGCGGTCGCCATCCAGGATGTCGACCGCCTGCCAGTGGCGGGCCAGCTCCGGTGTCGGGGGCGCCTTGAGGTCGAGGTTCCTGACCTCATGCCCGGCCCGCAGCAGCGCTTCGACCAGATTGGTGCCGATGAACCCGGACCCGCCCGTCACAACGATCCTGTTCATGGTCGGTCAAGTGCTCCGGTCGAGGAGAGGGCGCACGCAACACAGGCGGGCTTCACGCGGTCGTCCATCCAGGCGGGGGCATGTTGCGCAGCCGGGCGCATCCGCGTTGGCATGAAGGCATCAGTGTTCAACTGCCATGCTCCGCGCATCCTGGGCTGCAGCGCTTGGTGCCAAGTAGTCGGGCGATGCAATGCAGGCCTGCAAACCCTGCTCCAGCGAATACGCTGGCGTCCAACCCAGCGCCTGAAGCTTGGTGCTGTTGATCGACTGCTCGCGGATCTCCTGGAAATTGCTTGGCTTGTCAACGATCGAGATGCCACCTCGGTAATCCATCAGCCGGCAGATCATTTCAACCAGGTTGTTGATCGATACCGTTTCAGTGCCGCCGATGCAATAGACCTCTCCGCGGCCAGCCACCCGGGTGATGAGCAGAAGGCCATCAATGACATCGTCGATGTAGACAAACTCTCGCACATAGTCCTTCACACCCGTGAAGATCAATGGCTGTTCACCCCTGCGGATGGATCGGATGCAGTTGGGAATGATGCGGGTGAAGTTGGGGTCGCCCGGCCCATAGACATTGGACGAACGGACGATGTTGATGGGCAGTGCATAGTTGTGCAGGTAGTTTTGCGCCACGATGTCCTGGCAGGCTTTGGTCGACTCGTAGGTGTACTTGGGAACGAAGGCCGTTTCCTCGTTGTAAGGTGGTGCGGCATGGCCGTAGACCTTGTCCGAGGTAAAAATGACGATGCGTTCGACCGTGTTGATGCCTGCATTGCGTACAGCCTCCAGCAACGTGACCGTGCCCATCACGTTGGTGAGATAGGCGTTCATCGGATCGTTGGCGCACTTGCGCACGATCGAATTGGACGCGAAGTGGTAGATCGTCGAAATCTCGTTGCGGCTGATCAGGTCCGACATGAAGGCGTAGTCATTGAGACTGCCACGCACCGTGATCACGCCGGACTGCTGCGGTTCGCGCAGAGGGTTGGACTGGTGGTACAGCAAGATCAACCGCGTGCGCCCGTCCTTGGTGTCGGCGGCCAGGCGCCGCGCGAGCATGGACCCAATGAACCCGGCAGCCCCGGTGATGAGAATCGTGTTCGTCTTCATGGTCAATCCCTTCGCTTCGAAGAAGTGTGGACAAAAAACTCGTCGGGTTCAGCCGCCAATCGACTGGTGGACTTGCCCGCGCCGGATGCCCTGCGCCTGACGGCTGCGCCGAGAATCCCCCAGAGCAGGCGGCCTGTGGGGTTCAGACGCCACAGCGCCAAGGTGTACGCAGCCAGGGCCGCACCGACCACTGACGATCGCCCGGTGGCAGTCCACATCGGCAGCAGGCTGTCGACACGCAGGCCAAACAGGCCGACGGCGGCGGCACCGACCAAGGCAGCCAGCGTGTGCATTGGTCTGAGCAACCGCCAGCCCGCGCCCTCGCTGCCATGCACGCCCACCAGCGTTGCCAGACATCCCACCAGCATGGCCAGCGCGACCTGCGCGTACAGCTCCGATGTGGAGGCTCCTGGATCCGAGGGCCCGCCGAACGTCACGGCGCACAGCACCAGGCCAAGCGCCAGCAGATGGCCGAGTACCGGCCAGCGCATGCGGCCGCTGGACAGCGCCAGGTTCATGGCAGGGTCGGTGAGGCTGTAACCCAGCCAAGCCACCAGCGAGGCAGCCAGGGCGGCAATGAAGGCCGACTCATTCCGACCCACCAGTGCCACCGACAGGATGTGGGCGCAGCCGATGCTGGCCGCGAAGATCGGCAACGAGAAGAGTTGCAGCGCAGCGAACGACTTTGCATAGGCTTGGTGACGCATGTCTGCGCCATCCGCGTCGCCGGCCACGGGTGCCAGTCTGGGGACCAGCACCCGCAGAGCCGAGGCCATCAGCGCACGCACACCTTTGCCGATGCGGAAGGCGAGATCGAAATAGGCCAGTTCGGCGAGATTGCCCGTTCGGGCCAGGGACAGCTTGACAAGGCTTTCAATGACCAGGAAACACATCACGAGGAGTTGCACCGACAAGCCGTAGCGCAGCGCATCACGCAAGACCACTGGCCGAAAGCGCGGCCGAATCCACCTGAGGCCGGGGGTCAGGTTGCGCAGAAGCAGCGCAAACAGCAGCAGCAACAGCGTGTTCTGCACCACGAAGGCCACCGCAAACCCTCGCATGCCCCATTGCGGCGCAACGGCAACCGTCAGCACCAATCCACACAGCAGCGCCGCTGCCGAGGCCAGGCTGCGCTCCACGAAACGCTGCTGACCGTCCAACGCGCCAGCCAGGGCATCGGCCACCCGATTCAGCCACAGACCGACCAACACGAAGCCAAGCCAATGCCCGGGCGGCGCCGCGGCGGCCGACGACGAGATCCAGCCCGACCACCATGGAAAGCTCAACCAGACCAGCAGCAAAGCAATGCCCGTCGTCGCGGCCACGGTGACGACGATCGTTTCGATCGTCTCGAGCGCCTGTGCACGTGTTGGTTGGTGCGGGCCATGCAACGCCACCGAAAGCTGGCGGATCAGCGCGTGGCTCAGGCCCAGATCGGCCATGCACGCCAGCATCCCGACCGCCATCAGCGACACCCAGGCCCCGACCTGGTCCGCACCGACGACCCGCACGAGGTAGCCATAGGTCGCCAGGGAGAACACCGTCTGCGCCGCCATCGCCATGAACGCTGCGCCCGCACTCACATGCAGCCGCCTGGCAGCAGGAGGTGCATTGCCCGGGGCCGGTGCCAGGCTCACTGCGCGCCCGATTCAGGCCTACCCGTCAGCGCCACGGCCAACTCGTCGGCCACCCACACGCAATGGTCGATCTTGCCCGTGAACGCCGTGATGTAGCCGGGCTCGTGCCGGCGCACGATCGACGGCCGGGTGTCGGTGTTGTGCCGGTGCGCCAGCACCATGCGCGGTCCTTCGAGAAAGCCTTTCAGTCTGGCCGAGGCAAGCGCGGGCACGAAGCGGGTGCATGCCTGTCGAATCTGGTCGAATTTCTCGGCCCCATGGACCAGGCGCGCCGGTGCGCTGGCCTTGGTCCGCCAGGCTGCAGGCATGTGCGGCCCCACATGTTCAGCAATCACCGAGTGCGCCACGTGGTACAGAAGGTAGGTGCCCGTCTGCCCGAAGGGCAACACGGTCATGAAGGGCCCATCCATGATCGAGACGCCGACCGGCGGATGGTCCCATTCGATGATGGGCACCATCGTGTACTCGTACTGGTACTCGGGCACAGGGTGGCCGAGCTGCTCGGTCAAGGTGTTGACCTCTGCGTAGGTGCAGTTGACGACTGCATCGAAGTCACGCGGTGCAGCGTCCTCCACCATCAACCGGAACCCGCTGCCATGCCGCTCGATGCGGTGGACCTGGGCGTTGAAGCAGGGCGTGATGCTGGCGGCGTGCAGGCGCTGCAGCATCAAATCAGCCAGGATGGCGCTGTCGTAGACAACCTCATCGGTCAACACGCCGAGATCCACCCCCCGGACCACCGGGTCGTACTGTGCAGGCTCGATGCGCTCGAAGCGCAACCCCATCCGCGTGCAGAACGCCAGGTACTGAGCCGGTGTGACCAGCGACCCTGCGCTGGCGATGAAGTAGGCGTTGGGGAATCCGCCGAGGATGCAGGGTGCGAACTCCTGGCGGAAGCGCTCGAAGCCCCGAATGCTCTGCCGCGCGGTTTCGTCGTCGCGCGGATAGTGGAAGCCCAGGTGCAGACGATTCTGGTTGTTGTAAGACGCGCCCATCAGCGGGCGTTCGCGGCGCTCGAACATGGTGACCGCCGCGCCCCGGGCTGCCAGCCTCAACGCGGCCATGGCACCGAACGCCCCACAGCCGATGATCGCCACCGACATCCCACTAGACATGCGCGCCCCCGTTGATGCGAATGACCTGGCCATTCAGGTTGGCCCAGGCCGGCTCGCAGAGATTGAAAAGCACCGCCGCCACTTCCTGGGGCGTCGTGAGTCGTCCGGTCGGCGTCTGCGACCGGTGGTGCTCGCGCCGCTCCTGCGCCATGTCGACGTACATGCGGCTGCCATCGATCAGCGCAGGCGCCAATGCGTTGACGCGCAGGCCCGGGGCCAGCCATATGGCCAGCGACTTGACGAAGCCGATCAGCGCAGCTTTGGAGGCGGCATAGATCGGGTCGAAGCTGCCGCGCTCGCCGGAGATCGACGACACCATCCAGACCTGGGCGCCATGCCGGAACCCGGGCAGCAAGCGCCGCAGCAGCGCCACCTGGCCGCAGAAGTTGGTGTCCATCACCGTCTGCAACAGGGCGTCGTCGTAATCCGCAAGGGCCTTGCCGGGCAACAACCCGGCCATGAAGACTGCGACATCCAGGGTGCCGAAGCGCGGCACCAGGTCAGCCGCCAGTGCATCCAGTGACATCGTCTGGGTCAAGTCGAGACGCACCATTTCCGTGGCATCGGGCAATCCTTCGTGCATGCCGCTGCGGGTGGTGGCAAGCACCCGTGCACCAGACGACAGAAACAGCCGGGCCAGTTCGGGACCGAATGAACTGCTTGCGCCAACCAGCAGCACACGGCGCTGGCCGACAGGGTGTGATGCGCCAGTCATTTCCGCCGGGCTCCCTAGTAAGCGTTCTCGTGGACAAAGCCCCGAAAGATCGTCAGGAAAATGATCTTGAGATCGAACCAGAGCGACCAGTGCTCGATGTAGTGCAGGTCGTGCATCACCCGTCGCTCCATCTTTTGTGGCGTGTCCAGGGCGCCGCGAAGGCCGTTGACCTGCGCCCAGCCAGTGATGCCAGGCTTGACCTTGTGCCGAAGCATGTACCTGTCCACGACGTCCTTGTACTCGTCGTTGATCTCGATTGGGTAAGGCCGCGGCCCGACGATGGACATCTCGCCCCGCAACACGTTGATGAACTGCGGTAGCTCGTCAAGGCTGGTTCGGCGCAGATATGCTCCGACGGACGTGACCCGCTTGTCGCCGCGTGTGGCCAGGGTGTAGGTGCCGGGTGCCTGGACATGGGGCCGCATGGTGCGGAACTTCAGCATCTCGATGGGCTCGTCGTGCAGGCCGTGCCTGCGCTGGCGGAACAGGATGGAGCCGGGCGAATCCAGCCGGATGGCGATCGCCACTGCGAGCATCACGGGGCTGACCAGCAGCAGGATCAGTGCGGCCAGAACACGATCTTCGATCGCCTTGACCAGCCTGTTGGCCCCTTGCAGCGGTGTGGAATTCAGCGCCAGCAGCGGCACGCCAGCCACCTGCCCGAGCGCTTGGTTGAGCATGAAGAACTGGAACACGTCCGGGACCAGGCAGACATCCGCCGTGCTGTGACGCATTGCCCTCAGGATGTCACGCACCCGGTCCTCGGCGCGGAAGGGAAGTGCAATCCACACCGCATCGACATGGTGCTCCGCCACATAGTGGGCCATCTCGTCGATGTTGCCAAGCACAGGGAGGCCGCCACCGTTGCGCACGCGCTCAGGATCGCGATCGTCGAAGAAGCCCACCACTTCGAAACCGGCATCCGGACGCTCACGCAGGCGCTGGGCCACCTGCATGCCCAGATCGCTCGCCACGGCGATCACCACCCTGCGCTTGCTGTAGCCACGCCGGCGCAGAGCCCGCAACAAGGCACGTGCCACCACCCGCAGCAAGACCGTGAGCAGCCACCCCGTCACCAACCAGAGCACCAGGAACTTCAGCTCAGTGCCATCAAGCCGACCACGAAACCAGTCATACCCACCGGCCACCAGCAGCCCGGCGATCCAGCCTGCAGACAGGGCCTCGACCTCGGAGACCAGGCGGGTGCTGCGCGTGGCCCGGTAGAGGCCGGTCTGCTCCCAGATGAAGAGCATGGCAACCAGGGCCGCCAGCACAGTTTCACGCACCAACGACTCGCCGCCGGAGTGGCGGTAGGTCAGCATGGCGGCCAAGGAGGCGGTTGCCAGCACCAGCGTCAGGTCAGCAAGCCGCTTGCCCAGGACAGCAAGGCTGGTGTCATCGAGGTAGGTGCTGGCAGGCTTCATGTGCCGTCTCAAGCCCGTCGGCGCGCGATGACGACGAGGTCGTCGCCCCTGCAGGACGACCGCCGTGCCGATCCGGCGTCCGGAGTCGCGAGGTAGGCGTCCAGCGGCTGTGTCGCCGTGGCTTCCAGCGCCTGCAGCGTCACCTGGGTTGAATCGGCCGGCTCGAGCCGGCCCCGCACCCGCCGCAAGGTGCCCAGCAACCCACTGGCGCGCAGCAACTCGCGTGCGGTGTCGCGCAGCCCATCGGAGACTCGCGGCGGCTGCGGGTCACCATTGGTGTAGGTGTAGGCCTCGACCACATCGAAACCCGCCTGCTCGATTAGGCGGCTGAGGTTGTCACGCGAAAACAGCCAGATGTGGAACGGATTGAAGCCCAGCCACTTGGCCCCCATGGCGGCGCGTTGGTCCGAGCCGGCGTTCGGCGTGCCAAGCACCAGCCAACCACCAGGCTGCACAGCCGCATGCAGCGCCGCCAGGAAGGCACAGGGATCGGTGACATGCTCCACCACATCGGTGCTCAACACCATGGGCGCGGGGCGAAAGTCAGAGCTGTGCGCCCATGCCTCGACCGTTCCCGTGAACACATCCAGGCCAAAGCGGGCACGGGCAAACGCGGCCGCATCAGCCGACAGTTCCACCCCCTGAACGCGCCATCCGCGGGCCTTGAGCAGGGCCAGCAGATAGCCCTTGGCGCAACCCACCTCCAGCAGGTCGCGCGCCTCCACGTGCTGGCTGGCCACACCCAGGGTCTGGCTGAGCAAGCGCGACACGCGCGCCAGCGCATCCGCCTCGCGCTCCTGGAACACATAGTAGTTGCCGCCGTACAAGGCCTCGACCTCGGCATCGGACAGGCGGGGCGAATTGAAGAGCAAGCCGCAATCGTCGCAGCTGCGGATCTCGAACTGCCCCGGATAGCCGCGATCCGGAAACCGCAGCGCATGCAACAACTGGCTGCCGCGTCCGCCGCAGACGATGCAGGGACGGTTCACTTCGGACTTCATGCCGCAGACCTCCCTCTGCAGAGTAGGTCCTCGGCAGCCGCGACGACTTCGTCTACCTCGATCAGTCGCAGGCAAAGACGGTCGCGCTCAACGCACTCCACGAGCATGCAACCCGCGCAGGGCACTGGCTTGCGGATCACATGGTGCGGACCGCCCATAGGATCCCACTTGCCGGGCTCGTCGCGCGCCGAGAACAACGCAACGCAGGGCAATCCACCTGCGGCGGCCAGATGCATGGTGCCGGTGTCGTTGCCAACAAACAGCGCGCAACGGTCCAACAGCGCAGCTGACTGGCGAACCGTCAACGCTCCAGCTGCGTCGGTACCGCAACCCCAGGCCCGGATCAGCCTGGCCGCCACATCGCGGTCCTCCGGGCCCCCGACGATCACCGGCCAGATCTGATGGCGCTGGATGAGCAACTGCCCGACAGCCTCAAATCGTTCAGGAGGCCACAACTTGGACGCGAGGTTTGAACCGGGCGCAAACGCGACCCACCGCCGCTGCGCAGCCCATTCCGGCACCCGGGGTGAAAGCCACTGTGCCACGGCGGCGTGATCGACCTCACCCAGCGCCAGGTCGCGACGCGCCTGCGACGGGTGTTCCGGCCAGGCCGAGGTTCCGGCCAGTCTGCCCAGCAAGCGCTGCGCCTCCTTCACCGGCAAGCCGGTTGTCGCGTCCGGCAACTGTGGCGTCCCTTGGGTGCCCAAGACCCTTGGGATGCCAGCGAGCCGGAAGAACAGAAGATCCCTGCGCGTCTGCGCGGGCTCCCGCGCAGACGGCGCGAGGTACACCGCCAGATCGAACCGCCGGGCGCGCAGAGCAACAACCAGACGCAACACGCCGAGCCACTTCCTCCACCAAGGTGGGTCGCGACCATAGGCGTGGTGGTCTCCCTCGAAAAGCATGAAATCATCGAACAAGCCGCTGCCGTCGAGGATGTCGCGGCCCACCGGGATGCCGCCACGTGCCGGTGCCTTGGTGAGCATCACGCGCTCGGCTGCGGGGAAGGCGCGTGCCACCGACCAGAACGCGGGCAGGGCCACCAGCGTGTCGCCCAGACTGCCGACATGGAAGACGAGCACGCGGCACACCACCGCGGTTGCGCCAGCGACCGCCTGATCAGAGGCGGCCCGGGCGTGCAGGGCATTCGGCGGCGTGCTCATCGCGCCAAAGTCGTCGGGGCCAGGGCGCTCTGGCGCAAGGGGTCATGCAAACGCAGCCAGCGCAGGATGGGCGCCTCCACCCGCAGGAAGAGCGTGTAGCCAACGAACAGCGACGCGCCCGTCGACACCACCAGAAAGACCAGGTTCTGCCAACCGCCCTGGAAGCCAAACTGCTGCCAGACACGGCCCACCAGCACCACGACCATCAGGTGCGACAAATAGATCGAGTACGCACCATCACCGATCCAGGCCAGTCGGCGCATGAACACCGGGCCATTGTCAAGTTCGATGGCGACGATGCTCCAGATCAGCAAGGTCGCCGGCACACCGTAGATCCAGACACGCCAGAAGTCGCTGATCCACCAGGTCCCGGTCAGGTGCACCCACAGTGCGACACCGACCACCAACCAGACAACCGCCAGAGCGGCCACCGCCGCAGCACCCTGGCGCCGGCCGCGGTGAAAATGCAGGGCCGCGATCATCCCCAGGATGAACTCGTAGTTGATGGCATTGAAGAAGACCCGCTCAAATGCACCCTGCTCGGCGCGCGGCACGAACTGCCCCCACACGACCAACGCCGTCGTCACCGCTGCCCAGATGAAGATCATCAACGGCAGGTACCGCTGCGGGAACAGCAACATCACCCCGAGCACGATGTAGAAGTACAGCTCATGGTGCAGGGTCCAGGCCACGGAGATCAGCGGCAGGCGCACATCTGGTACCAGGAAGATCGATCGCCACAGATTGATCTGGTGCCCCTCGGCGCTGCCGAACAGCGTAGGCGCGACCAAGAACACCGGCACAAGCAACAACGTGAGCAACATGTACATCGGGTACAAGCGGGTGACACGTGCGTACACGTATGCCTTGACGTGCTGCACATCGCCGAAGTGTTCGATCGCCAGGTAGGTCAAGACGAATCCACTGACCACCAAGAAGACGTCGACACCCGCAATGCCCAAGGCATTCCAGGCACCCAGCCACCCTGGACTGGCAACGAACCTTGCCTCGGTATGGTGCAGATGCACCAAGATCACCAGCGCAACGGCGAGTCCGCGCAGGCCCTGCACGCTGATCAAGCGTCGGGGACCCGGTACAACATTGACGTCCGCCATTGCGAGGGCCTTCCACGGATGCGTGCTGGGAACAACGGAACTGCCAGCGACACAAATATTTGCAAAAAGCTTAGCATCTGCTTTGCTCTTGCGAGTGCCTTGTTGCGCCACGCATTCAGGGGATTGAAACGCTCTTGCCGCCGTGTTCTGCTCAGCGTCGTTTGGTTTGGCCCCGATCAAACTGGCAAACGTCCAAGCACTTGACCGACTCCGTCCAAAGCCCCATCGCCGTTACGGCCACGCCACCCCGAGTCACGATGACCGGTCCACGCCTGGATTGGTTGTTGGTCATCCTCGTGCAACGCTGGCGGTGGATCGCGGCAGTCACCCTGGTTTGCGCGCTGGGCACCCTGGCCGCCCTTCCCTTCCTGACCCGACAGTACGAAATCACGGCCCGGCTGCTGCTGAAACCCGGGCGAGAACAGGCTCCGCACGCCGTGGTGGGTAGTGCTGCGGCCGCACCGGCATTCCGCCGCACCGAAGACGTCACGTCCGAAGCCGAGATCATTGCCGGCCAACCGCTCATCGAGGCGCTGGTCCGGGATCTCGGCCCGGACTACTTCCTTGCCCGCAAGCCCGCAGTCACGCTCTGGGAGCAAATCAAGGAGGCTGCGCGTTCGGTGGTGCGCTGGGTGCGTGAGAGCATCTCAGAGGTGATGATCCTGATCGGTCTGGAGAAGCGGCTGACCCCGTTCGAGAAGGTGGTGTCCCTGCTGCAGTTCTCGCTGCGCGCAGAGCCGGTCCGGCGGTCCGATGTGGTCGAGATCACGCTGCGCATGCCCGACCAACAGGCCGGTATCGACGTGATGAGCAAGCTCATCGAGTTGTACATTGACGCGCACATCTCGGCATTCAAGACACCGGGCGCGACGCAGTTCCTGGTCGGCCGGGTGGATGCACTGAAGCAGGAGCTGGCCACGCTGGAGGACCGGCGCCGAACGTTCAGCCAGCAGTCTGCCTTGTGGGATCTGGACGAGCAGCGCCGTGCACTGCTGACGCAGCAGCGTGAACTGCGCCAGGCGCTGTCCCGCACGACGACAGAGATCGGTCGCCTCGAGGCCGAACTCGACCAGGCGCGTGAGATGCTGGCCGTCTCTCCCAAGGAGACCCGCGTGTCACGCGTCGAGCAAGTCAACCCTGTGGTGCAGTCCCTCAGCAACCGGGTTGCCGATCAGCGCATCCGCATTGAAAAGCTGCGGCTGGTCTTCGGTGCGGACAGCCGGCGCATTGCCGACGAGGTCGCCGAACTTGGGCAACTGGAGAGGCAGTTGTCCGAGCAAACGCGGTCCATCACGCAGTCCGAGACTTTTGCCCTCAGTGAAGCCTACCGCGACACGGAACGCGGTCTGGCTGAAAAGCAGGGGCGCCTGGCCGGGCTCAACGGTCAGCAGCAACGGCAGGCGTCCGAGGATGCTCGGCTGACGGCCCAACTCAACCAGTTGGACGGGCACTCCGAGCTGGCGCGCCAGCTGACGCGCGACCTGGCGCTGGCGGAGCAGAACTACCAGCTCTACGTGCGCCGGCTCGAAGAGGCGCGCATTGCGGACGCCCTGGACGCCGCCGCCATTTCCAATGTCTCGGTCATCGGGCACCCGACGGCCAGCGTGCAACCGGTGGCGCCTCGGTCCAGGCTGCTGTTCCTGGGTGCCCTCGCTGCAGGCTTGCTGGGGAGTTTCGGGTTCTTTGTTGTCCGAGATGCCTTGCGCCCCACCATCCACTCCCGTGACCAGGCCGCCAACGTGCTCGGCGCGCCCGTGCTGGCCCGCCTGCCCGAGGTGCGGCAGTGAAGATCGGCGCGCCGCTGCAGTCGCCAGAGCTCGTTCAGGAGTTCGAGCGTCTGCGCGAGGAGCTGCCAGCCAGATCGCTCGCAGTCACCGGTGCCCGCGGCGGCGAAGGGGTCACCACGGTGGCATTGGGCATCGCACGTGCTTTGGCAGCACGCGGCCCCACGTTGCTGGCCGAGGGCAATTTTCGCCGGCCTGCGCTGGCGCAGCGGCTGGGCCTGCAAGGGCCGGGTCTGCTGGACTGGGACCGCACGGGAGCCTTGCCTGTGCAGGTTCTGCCAGAGGTTCCCGGCCTGTCCGTCCTGTGCAGTGGGCACAGCAGTGCAAAACGCCTGAGCAACGACGACATACCGACCCTGCTCGGGGCCGCAGCCAAACAGGCCCGCACCCAATTCCTGCAAGTGATCTGGGACACCCCACCGCTGACGTTCCACCCCGATCTCCTGGTCTTGGCGCCCCACATCGACGGCGCGCTGGTGGTGGTCGAGATGGACAGCAGCCGGCAGGATGAGTTGCGATTTCTGCGCGATGTGCTGGCACGCGCCCAGATTCCGATCATCGGTAGCCTACTGAACCGTTCGGGGCGCTACTGGCCGCGACCCAGGCGCCAGCCTGTCTTCGGCGCGCCGCGCTGATGGCGCGACAGACGGCAACATGGCCACTGGCTACAGGCCACCTCCGCTCAGCAGTGCAGAACCTCGCAACTGGCTGCGCTGCACACTGATCCTAGCGGGCATTGCACTGCTGGTGATGCTTGCCACGGTGCTTGCCGGTGGACTGCCTGTGGTGCTGCTCGTCCCGGGTCTGATGGTTGTCGCTGGGGTGGTGCTGGCGCCGTTGGCCGGCATGGTGGTGATGATGGTCACCCAGATCATCTGGCTGCTGGGGGCCTACGCGCCGGCCGGCATTGGACTGCTTGCTGCGTCCAAGGTGTTCACCGGTCTCACAGCGCTGGGTTGGTTGGTGGCAGCACTGCGTGACCGTACCGCGCCGACATGGGCGCCGCACATGCTGCCGCTGGCCGGGTTCGTGGTGGTGGCCCTGCTGGCCCCTGTGCTGACACCGGCGTTTGCAGACGGGCTCATCGGGGTGGGCAAGTACGCCATGATGTTCGTGCCCTACCTGCTGGTGGCCAACCTGGCCATCTCGCAGCGCGGCGTGCGCATTGGCGCTGGTGCCGTGAGTGCAGCAGCCACCTTGTCAGCGCTGCTGGCCGTGGTGGAGCGGTTCCTGCCAGGCATCGATCTGACCTTCGGCCAGGGCATCGCACTGGGTGCCCATGTGGACGCAGGCTCCATCGACGGCGTGCAGATCATGCGCGTCACAGGTGGCATCGGCGATGCCAACTGGTTCAGCTACACCATGGTCACCGCCTTGCCGCTGTGCCTGTACTGGTACAACACCGCGCTGACCTTCTGGCTGCGGTTTGCCGCAGTGGGCATGGCTGCGCTGCAGCTGACGGGCGTGGTGTTGTCCTATACCCGCACGCCATTGATCGGTCTGGCCGGCATCGTGCTTTACCTGGTCTGGAAGCGCAAGCTGCCCTTGGGTCCCTTGCTCCTGGCCGGCGCGCTGGGTCTGGCGACAGCGCCGGTGTGGCTGCCGCAAGGGTTTGTCGACCGGTTCTTTTCCGAGAAGTATCTGCGCGAAGGCAGCACACCCATGCGGCGCGAGATCTTCAGCATGGCCGTGCAGCTGATTGCCCAGCGCCCGGTGCTGGGCCATGGCTATCAGCAGTTCGGCCCCCAGTTCATCGAGCAGTCCAAGACCGAGATGGGTGCAGAGTGGGAACGGCGTGACCAGGATGGCTCAGAACCCGCACACCTCTTGCGCGCGCACAATCTGTACCTGGACATCTGGGTCATGCATGGCGCCATCGGACTGCTGCCGCTGGTGCTCTTCTACTTGCTGCTGTTGCGTGAGATGGCGCAGGTGTCTCGGCAAGCCGCGCCGGACCAGGCCGAGCTCGCCGTTGCGTTGTCTGCCTGCCTCATTGCATTCTTCCTGTGCGGCATCGGCGGACACTCGCAAGAATTGAAGATCTTCTGGGTGCTGGCAGGACTCGCGGCGGGCCTGCGGCGGCTGGTGTACTCCCACCCACAGACCATTCGGTGACGGCTTCAATTCAGGGCTGGACCACCTTGGCGCTGTTCGTATAATAGACCATGCTGAAGCCCAAGTTACGCCACAACGGCAAGATGTTGTTGACATAGCGGCCGAAAAAGTCGGCCACACCGGCGATCTGGGTCTGTGGCACAAAAACGATGTCCATGGGCTGCAGTGCGACGTCAGGTGGCGCGCCAGGCCGTCCATCCATCAGGGCTTTCATGTCCATCACGATGAATTCAGGTCCGTCTGACCCCTTGTAGCGCAGGATCACGATGTTGCGCGTCTCGGCATCCCGCGTGAAGAAACCCGCACGTGAGACTGCCTGCAAGGCCGTCAGGTCAGGCAGCAGCGCCACTTCGCCCGGGCTGCGCACCTCGCCCGCGACGAAGACACGTTGCGACATCACCTGTTTGACGACGACCGTCACGCTGGGGTCGCGCAGCACCGCGCCATAACGGGTGCGCAGGTCACTCTCCAGTTCACCCGGTGCCAGTCCCGCGGCCTGGATCTCGCCCACCAGTTGCAGCGAGATCTTGCCATCCGGACGGATGACAACGCTTTCGTTCAATTCCTGGCTGTAAAAGAACTTCACATCGAAGCCGTCGCCTGGCTGCAGCAGGTAGGTCTGCCGCGTCGGCGCGGCTGGTCTCGCGATGCTGCCGTCAGTCTGGGCCGCCCCGGGTGACGCCGCCGGCCGGTCCGGCCCCACAGGGTAGGACAGGTTGACGCAGCCCGCACACAGCCAGGACAGCGCGGTGACGCATGTGGCCAGCACGGCGCTGGAGGGCGTGCGGCGGCGCTGGATCAGAGTCAGGACTTGCATGGTCGTTCGAGGTGTGGAAGGTGTCGGGGCGGGTGATGATCCGGCCGTGCGAGCGCCGCGGTGATCGCACGAGCGCAGGCGTGGAGGTCGTCATGGACGCCATCTGCCAATGCCTCGTCGGCCGCACGCAGCGTGTGCCCGGTGCGTACAAGCATGCAACGCCCGACACCAGCCGAGCGGCCGGCCTCGATGTCCGTGGCCTTGTCGCCAACCAGCACCGACGCCGCGAGATCGAGGTCCAGGGCCAGCGCCAGCTGTTGGACCATGCCTGGTGCTGGCTTGCGGCACTGGCACGCCAGCCGATAGGTCGCCACCTTGGCGTCAGGAAGGTGCGGGCAATGGCGTATGCCTGCCAGTCGGATGCCGGCTCGGTCGAGTTCGGCAACCATGTGACGTGTCAAGTCGGCGTAGTCGTCTTCAGTGAAATAGCCACGCGCAATGCCCGACTGGTTGGTCACCACCGTCAGCAGGTAGCCCTGCGCGGCCAACAGCCGAAGGCCGTCCAACGCACCCGGCACGAATGCAAATTCCTCGATCCGGTGCAAGTACCCCCGCTCCGCGCAGATCACGCCATCACGGTCGAGGAACACAGCCCTGCGGCGCGCGGTGACGGTCACGATCGGCCCCGAATCCGGGTAACCAGCGCGGTGGTGGAAAAACCATTGACGAACGGCAGTGCCAGCGCACGCCCACCCCAACTGCGGACCACCTTGGCTTCTTCGAGTTGCTCGATGTCGTAGTCACCACCCTTCACATAGACATCTGGCTGCACCTTGCGCAGCAGCGCGACTGGTGTGGGCTCGTCGAACAAGATCACGGCGCTGACGCACTGCAGCCCCTCGAGAACGAATGCGCGGTCGTCTTGGGCATTCATCGGGCGGTCCGGACCTTTGGCAAGAGACCGCGCCGAGCTGTCGCTGTTGACCGCCACCAACAGGGCCGCACCGAGCTCACGCGCCGCAGCGAGGTATGCCACGTGGCCGCGGTGCAGGATGTCGAACACACCGTTGGTGAAAACAAGCGGACGCGGCAGCCGCGCAATCCGGGTGTCGGCGTCGAGCCCCTGGATCATCTTTCGCTGCATCGCTGCAGTTTAGTTCGCAGCGCAGGTTGTGCCAGCCCTGAACGCGGGGTTGCGCACGACGAATCTTCGATGGCACGATGCTCGCACCGCTGCACATGCAGCCGCTGGTTGCAGACGCGCACATGCCATCCATCTATCTGGACAATCTCGCAGAGCACGAGCAGATGCTCTCCCAGCTCGGTCGGCTCGAACCCGCTGTGGTTGCCGCAGCAAACGTGATGGCTGGTGCACTGGCGGCTGGTGGCAAGCTCTTGTTCTGCGGCAACGGCGGGTCTGCCGCTGACTGTCAGCATCTGGCTGCCGAACTGACGGGGCGCTTTGTGCACGACAGGCGACCATTGGCTGCGCTGGCCCTCACGACAGATACGTCCGCCCTCACCTGCATCGCCAACGACTACGCATTCGATCAGGTCTTTGCCCGCCAAGTTCAGGCGCTGGGCAGACCGGGGGACGCACTGGTGGCCATTTCGACTTCAGGCAATTCGCCCAATGTGCTGGCCGCCGCCCACGCCGCATGTGCGCTGGGTATGCCCTGTGTTGGCCTGTTGGGACGTGACGGGGGCGCCTTGCGGGGCAGATGCAATCCGGCCATCATCGTCCCCAGTCAAGTGACGGCCCGCATCCAGGAAGCACATATCCTGATCGGGCATTCGCTGTGCGGCATGGTCGAGGCCCTGCTCGGGCTTCACATGCCGCAAAGCCAGTCGACATAGGCGCTGACGCCGCCTGCAACGTCGGTCAATGCCAAGTCGCAGCCGGCCTCGCGCAAGCGGCTCAGGTCGGCTTGGGTGTGGCACTGGTACTTGCCGACCAGAGCGTCAGGAAACGGCTTGTAGCGCACGAGGCCCTGCGCCACCAATGCAGGCAAAGCCAAGGCCGGCTCGCCTGCATGCTGGCGCAGCCTGTTGACGACGGCACAGGCCATGTCGTTGAAGCACTGCGCGCGACCGGTGCCCAGATTGAAGATGCCGCTGACCTGTGGATGCTGCAGCAACCAGAGGTTCACGGCGATCACGTCGTCCACGTAGACGAAGTCGCGTTGCTGCATGCCTGGCCCGAATCCGCCGTAGTCACCAAACAGGGTAACCATTCCATTGGACCTGTACTCGTTGACGTGGTGGAACGCCACCGATGCCATGCGCTGCTTGTGCTGCTCGCGCGGCCCATAGACATTGAAGTAGCGCAGTCCCACCACCTGTGCCGAAGCGCGCGGCAATTGAATCCTCACGGCTTGATCGAACACCAGCTTCGACCAGCCGTAGACATTCAATGGCGACTCGTTGCGCGGCAACTCGCCAAACTGCACACCTGCGCCGTAGACAGCCGCCGAGGATGCGTAGATCAAGGATGTGCCAGCCGCCTGGCAGGCATCCAGCAGATCCTTAGAGCAGCGGTAGTTGCTGCGCATCATGAAGCGTCCGTCGTGCTGCATGGTGTCGGAACAGGCCCCTTGGTGAAACACCACATCGAAGCGGCCAAGCGTTCCTCGGGCAAAGCGCTCGTAGAACTCTTCTTTGTCGAAGTAGTCCGAGATGCGCGCCTTCAGCAGGTTGGTGAATTTCTGGCCATCGGACAGATCATCCACCGCAACGATGTCGTCGATCCCGATGCGGTTCAACCCGTGCACCAGGTTGCTACCGATGAAGCCGGCCGCGCCGGTCACTGCTACCCGCATGTCTCGCCCCTGCGCTCTCGGCGCTCACCCGAACAGTTCGTCGTAAGTCAGGCCCGCCGTGCCGAACCGGGACACGATCAGACCACCTGCCCGGTTCGCGATGGGCATGGCTTCACGCAGGGGCAGGCCTGCCCCCAGCATGCAGGCCAACGCGGCGATGACCGTGTCTCCGGCGCCGGTGACGTCGTAGACCTCCCGCGCGACGGCTGGCACGTGGAGGCTACCCGCTGCGTCGAACAGTGTCATGCCCTCATCGGCCCGCGTGAGCACCAGGGCCTGCAAGCCCAACCGCTCGCGCAAGTTCTGCGCGCGTTCTGAAAGCGCCGCCTCATTGGGCCAGGCACCCACTACCTGCGCCAATTCGGCCAGGTTGGGTGTGACGACGGTGGCGCCGGCATAGCGGCTGTAATCATCGCCCTTCGGGTCCACCAGAACGGCCTTGCCTGCGGCACGGGCCTTCCCGATCATGCTGACCACATGCGACAGCCCGCCCTTGCCATAGTCTGAGAACACGACGGCATCGTGCATGGCAATCACATCATCGAACATCCCGAGCAAGCGTAACAGGGGGCCCTGCTGCGGCGGCGCGTCGAAGTCCAGGCGGATGAGTTGCTGGGACCGGCCGATGACACGCAACTTGACGATGGTCTGGATGGACTCGTCGCGTTCGATCAGGGCTTGGATCCCCATGGAGGCCACCAGCTCAACCAGCCGATCGCCTGCCTCATCTATGCCCACCACGCTCATCAGCGAGGACGACGAGCCGAGCTTGGCGATGTTCATGGCCACATTGGCGGCGCCACCCAGGCGAACCTCCTCGCGGGTGACCCTGACCACCGGGACCGGGGCTTCCGGAGAGATGCGGTCCACAGCACCGAACCAATACCGGTCGAGCATGGCGTCACCGACCACCGCCACCCTTGCTGCTTCAAGCCGGTTCCGATCCACGTTGCCTCTATCCACCACCCTGTGGTTCAGTTGTTGGGGACTGCACTTCGGCGGCGCCAGCGCCCTTGCTCCCCGGAGTCGCCCAGCCATGCAGCCCCAAGGCAACTGCATTGGCCATCGGGAGCAACTGCCCCTTCAGGCGGCACCCGACATGGGATGCTGCCGGCGCGTTTCAAGTGCGACGCCGCACTCCAGCCAATGCCAGCAGACCCATTGCCAACAAGCCATAGGTCTCGGGCTCGGGCACGGCGTTGATCTGGGTGTTCAGCAAGCCGATGTAAGCCACGGCTTGCGTCGGGTCAGCGGCAATGGGCGATGTTCCACTGAGCAGCACCCGGTAGTCGCCCGGCCCTGGCAGGGTTGCAAACACGAGCCAGCCATCTGATCCATCGACGTCGATGACATTGGCACCGGCCAAGGCATTGTTGGAGGCATCCGCCAGAACCATTGCCGAGAACAGGAAAGACGTTCCGGCGGCGTCGCCGTTAAGATCGAAGGCACCATTCAAGAACGCGGCGGCCGCAATGCCAGAACCCGTGACGGTGAAGCTGTAGACATCGATGAACCCGCCACCATCAGCGGTGTGCGACCCAAACAACAATTCAGACGATGGATTCGCCGTGCTGACCGTTCCACCATTGAGCGTGGCACTGAATGCCGCGGTGCTTGCCAGAAGCGCTAAGGCGGCCAATGCGTACTTGGTTGACACTGCGTGACTCCTCGATTGCGGCAGGACCGACGACATTGGCGGCCTTCACCGAACTTATGCCTTGGACGCTACACCCAATCTCAGCGGGCGAATACCCTGATTCTTGGGGGGTCAGGATGCTTCAGGAGCGGCACGAAATAAGCCATCGGTGGCAGACACTGGTTCAGAATTCCTTGGGCGGTGCAGTCAACCAGGAACCCGAAAGATGATGGACATCAAGACCTCTTCGGTCAATTCTTCGCCAGGGACGCCCGCGCCGCCCGCAAGCCGCATTGCAGGCTCCGTGATGGACCGGATGCTCCGGTGGATGGGGCATCAACGCTGGATCCGCTATGGCGTACGCGAGCGGATATTGCGCGCACTGCGTCATCCAGAACATTGCGGCGCAACCACGTTCGAGGTTCCGTTTGTGGGCTATGCCTATCCCGGGCAGAAGGATCGCTGGATCGACTGGATCGTCTACTTCTACGGTGCCTACGAACAAGACGAACTCGAAACCATGCGCCGCCTGATGGCCGATCGACCTGCGGTGGCGCTGGACATTGGTGCCAATGTGGGGCACCACAGCCTGTACATGGCCTCGTTCTGCGCGCAGGTGCATGCGTTCGAACCGTACGAGAAGGTGGCCAGTGCCATTGACGACAAGATTCGGCGCAACAGCCTGCAACACGTGCATGTGCACCGCGTCGGCCTGTCTGACCAAGAACGGGTGCTGGACTTCTACGCCCCCCAGGGCGTCAACACCGGAACGGGAACCTTCGTGGCGACGCACGAGGCGCAGAACAACAGCCTGGTCGGGCAACTGCGTGTCGTGAAGGCAGACGACTACCTCGCCTCTCTCCAGCTGCAGCGTGTCGATCTGATCAAGATCGACGTCGAGGGCTTTGAACTCAGCGTGTTGCGCGGTTTGCCTGAAACGCTGCGCCGCCATCGACCCGTAGTGATGCTGGAGTTGTCGGACGACGCCCGCAGGTCCCTTCCATCATTGGCGGCATTGATGGCCCTTTTTCCGACAGGTTACCGGGCCGAAGTGGTGCAAAGCCGGCAGGCACGTTGGGTGCTGTTCGGCCGCACTGGGTGCACGTTGCAGCCTTTGCAATGGCACCATCGAGCCTTGCCCGGCGGTTACATGAACCTGCTTTTGAGGCCCGGCGCCTGAAGCGCCTCCTGCAGAGGGCTCTGCCATGTCGTTGTTGAATGTTTCCCGATACTGCAGCGGTCTGCAGGTGTGGGCGCGGCTTGCGTTTGTGCTGGTGTGGGCCGGAGCCTGCCAGATGGCCCAGGCGCGTCAGGGCTTCCAGCCCGAACCAGGCAGCTGGACAGCCATGGGTACCGATGCCCATGTGACACCCCTCCAGGCCCGGGAGGCCGGCCAGGGCGCCCAGGCGGCGCTGGAGTACCGATACCGCGTTGGCAAAGGTCTGGTCAGTCTGCTGGTCCTTCCGCTGCCCAAGGGCCGGCTAGAGGGAACGGACAGCTTGCGCTTCATGGCCCGGACAGACCACCTCACCAGCCTGACCCTGGCGCTGGAGGAGCAAGGTGGCGGCCGCTGGACAGCTGCTGTCACGCTGCGTCCGGATCGCTGGCACGACGTCCAGGTTCCGTACAAGGACCTGATGCTGGCGGTGGGCGGTGACGCGCCGGCCGACCGCAACGGCCGCCTGGACCTGGACCGTGTGCAGCGCATCGCCGTCATCGACACCGGTGCGATGCTGTCGGCATCCTCCCCCAAGATGATGCAGCTGTTCGACATCGAGGCCGGCGACCGCCGGCTTGTCATCGCCAACTTCGGCATCGAGTCTGCACCGATGCCTTCGCCCGGTGAACGGCTGGACGGTCTTGACCGCAACTACCTGCCCTGGTCGGTGTTCGGGGCGACGGATGCGCAATTGGCTGCCGAAGCACCTCTTCGCGAGCCGGGGCTGGTGGTCGATTACCGTAAGGCGACGGGCAAAGTGATGAGTGCAATCCGCCAGCTGGCGGCGGGGTCGCTGGCGGACAACGCCACGCTGGAGCTCGCGGCTGCATCGCGCATGAAGACCACCCTGGTCCTGAAGGTCGAACAGCGGGATGGCGGCAAGTTCGAAGCGTCCGTCGGTCTGCCAGCAGGTGGCACGCTGCAAACCGAGCGGCTGAGGCCAGCGGATTTCAAGCGCTCTGATGACAGTGGCACCAAGGCAGGTCAACCTGAGTGGTCCAAGGTCACGAACCTGATCCTGATGGACATCGGCGGCCTCTTCGGCTCCAGCGGCAACAACCGGTTTTGGCTGCAGGGCATCGCCGCAACGGGCGGTGACAGCGCCGCAACCACCGCAGATGCACCGAAGAACGCGGTTGTGCGGCCGGCCCAAGCCGCTCCCTCGGAACGGGTCTCGCAGCAAGGTTGGGCGACCTGGAGCAAGCGCAGCACACCCATCCACTCCGGCCCGTTCTCGCTGGTTGGCGACCCGAGCGTGATCCGCGACGGAGCGGTCTATCGCATGGCGTATACCTGCTTTGAACCCAAGCGCAAGGGGCCGGCGATCTGTGGTGCCACATCCACTGACGGCATCAATTGGGCGGATGTCCCCGCCCCTGGCCCGCTAGCCGGGCGCCTGATTGCCACCCGCCCGGGCAAGTGGGACGACACGCACGAAACCCCCTTCCTGCTGAAGCGCGATGGCGAGTACTTGTTGTACTTCGCCGGCTACCGCAACCGGGGCGGCCACTTCAAGTCCTTTCCGCTGCAGATCGGCCTGGCCAGGTCGAGTGACGGTGAGCGCTTCGAACGTGTCAGCGATGATCCGATCCTGAAGGTTTCAGCGGATGGCTTTGACAGCGACGCCGTGTTCAGCCCGACGATCGTCGAATACGCCGGTGAGCTGGTGATGTTGTACACGGCTTACTGCTTTGACACCTGCAAGCGGGAGAAGGGTGTCTACCTGATGGCGGCCACCTCACGCAACGGCCGCGACTGGGTCAAGCGGGAGAAGCCGATCCTCAGCAAGGCCGATGTCAAGACCAAGGATGGTGTGGCCGAGTCGGAAGTCATCAAGGGGCCCGACGGCGACTACTACTTGTTCATGACCTTGCTCTACGGCGGCGACAAGGGCCACGATATCGGCATCGCGCGCAGTGATTCCCCCTTCGGTCCTTGGCAGTTTGCGTCGGAATCGGTGGTCCGGCGCAAGGCTGGCGAGTTTGACCACATCGGCCCCATAGCGCCCTCGGTCCTGATTGAAGGCGACAAGGTGCGCATGTGGTTCCACGGGTTCAGTCAACGCAAGACGATCGAGATCGGCTATGCCGAATCGTCCTGGCCCCTGCGCACGGGCAGGTGAGCATGGCTGTGACTGCGTGGCCACGGACTGCTGCGGGACGACCGGTCCCGCCCTTGCCTGGGCCCGGGGCCGAGGCCGGCCTGTGACGGAGCCGCCACTGCTGGAGGCGCTCCAGGCGCTTGAGCTCGAGACACACCACCCAGGCCGCTGCACGACACGCGAGCAGCTGAATCAGTTGCTGCATCCCGAGTTTCATGAGGTGGGGCGGTCTGGAAAGGCTTACGACCGGGAACGCACCATCGGCCTGCTGCTGAATCCAGCCGAGACCTTGGCCATCGCGTCGGGGGGGTTCAAGGTGGCCCTGCTGGCATCCGATATGGCCCTGCTCACCTACGGCACCGCGCTGCGTCAGACCGATGGCTCGCTGGCGCACCACACGCTGCGTTCCTCGCTGTGGATTCGGCACCGAGGCATCTGGCAGCTGCGCTACCACCAGGGCACGCCTTCACAGACGACCTGGCAGTTGCCCTGAGCAGACGGGCACGCGACCACGGCGGATCACCATTCAGTGTCACAGACACATCTCATGCAGACCTACAGGATCGCCACCATCCCGGGTGACGGCATCGGCAAGGAAGTGGTGCCCGCCGGCCAGCAGGTGCTGGAGGCGCTGGCACGCGGCAGCAAGCGCTTCAATGGTAAGCGGCCAGCCACGGCATCTTGATTCCGCCGTAGTTGCATAGGAGCCTCGTGTCCACCTCAACTCTTGGTGGACACGTGAACAATATTGCGAACCAACTTCCGGCCGATGGACAGCAACGCAGGCGGCGCCGGCTGCACAGCGCAGAGTAAGCGGTAACCCCGCGGTATGCGTCCGGCGAAGTCATCTTGACGCCGGCGACGATGATCAGGTCGCGGTCGTCAGCGCCTTCCAGCGGTGCGGCAGCAAGTCGTCGACGCGGCTGGCCGGATGGGTCGGCAGTCGCTCGAGGATGTCTTTCAGATCGTAGACCGAAGCAAAGTCGTCACAGTTGTGAGACCAAAGTTGTCACTCCGCCATTGACAATGGGTGTCCGATCGCCCAAAACCCAGCAACGACGCGGGTTTCCAAGGGTTGCGAAGCAAAGCTGTCACTTCGCAATCGATGCTTTCAGCAGCGAAGCAAAGTCGTCACCGCCCTCATGACGGTCTGAGAAGTCCCGACGGTGCCATTGAGTTCAGCTGCCGTAGCGCGCCCGCGTGATCGCGCGGCGGAGTTCTGGCGGCGCCGCTTGCGGTACCAGTCTGGCGCGCCAACCCGCGTAGGGTCGGCGGCACTCGGCACAGCGGAACGGCGAACCGAGCAGTCTCGCGTTGAGTCGGTACGGCGCGGGCGCGCCGCAACCCCGGCAATGCTCTTCAAGTGCGACGCCGTGCCAGGGGCAGCGACTCGCGCCGGCGCGTTGATGCATCACACCGTGATACCCCAGCGCCATGCAAGCCGTGCAGAAGCGAAGGCGATCATGCATCTGCTGCCCCCTTCGGTCTTTTGCAGACCGTCCTTCAATGCCTTCCTGGGAATGG
>JBBRVD010000016.1:0-34378 GCA_038247175.1 Burkholderiales bacterium
TGATCAATTGCTTGAGCGTCTCGCGTGCCAACTCGGGCACCGTCTTGTCAGCCATAAACGCAAACCTCTA
The DNA here is from genome assembly GCA_038247175.1 of Burkholderiales bacterium. GTDB lineage: Bacteria > Pseudomonadota > Gammaproteobacteria > Burkholderiales > Burkholderiaceae_C > CAISIP01. Next base: position 71 of record JBBRVD010000016.1, read on the forward strand.
TCGTTGCGGCGCAATGCCGAGAAAATCACGAACCTCCGCCACCGTTCGCCGCGGATCCTCCTGCTGCGGCACATGCCCCAGACCGCCTAGCACGACAAGCCGGGATCCGGGTATGTCCTGCGCAAAACGTCGGCCCGCCTGCACCGGTATCAGGCGATCGCGCTCACCCCACAGGATCAGGGTCGGCTGGCGCAGGCTGCGAATCCGCTGCGACTCATCCGGATCGGGCAAAGCCAGGCGCTGCACCAGGGCACGGCGGTTTCCCGCGCGAACTGCCATATCGTAATACCGGTCGACCTCTTCGGTGCGCAAAGTAGCCGAATCGCCGACCACATTGCGCAGGCTGGCGATCACCAGGCCGCGTGGCAGCAGCCATTCGAGCAACACGCTGCCCGGCCAGCTGCTGGCCAGCCGAAACGCCAGAGGCAGCTCCTGCGGCGTCTCGGGATAACCTGCGGCATCGACCAGCACCAGCTGTTGCACCCGCTGCGGCTGCGCATAGGCGGTCTGCCAGGCGATCTGACCCCCCAGCGAATTGCCGCCCAGCACAACTTTGTGCACTCCCAGCACATCCAGCACAGCGAGCACGAAACGCACATAGGCGTCGATCGAATAATCTGCCTGCGGATCGGGCCCGGTCAATCCGAAACCGGGCAGATCGAAACGGATCACGCGGCGCTGATCGCGCAAGGCGGCACTCCAACCATCCCAGGTGTGCAGGCTGTCCGAGGTTCCATGCAGCAATACGATCGGCACCGAGTCGTCGCGCGGCCCTTCATCGCGCAAATGCACCAGCATCTTGCCCACAGGCAGGAATTGCGACGGTGGTTGTGCCCAGCGCTGCGTCAATTCGGGCAACGGCTTGTCGGGCGCCCAGACGGCGACGACGCCGGCCAGGAAAAAGAACACCAGCCCCGCGAGCAACAACAACAGCGAGCGGGTCAACAGATGCATCGCCGAACTGTAACCGCCCCCGACACCCGCGGTTACCGTCGGTGCTTCTATTCGGGTTCGAATTCCGATCGCGGCCAGTGCGACAGGCACAGGAACGAGCCAAGCGTTCGGCGCTCGGCCTCGTTCAGCGGGCCGGGCCCGCGGGCCGCCAGGCGGCACTGCTCGAAACGCTGCTCGACCCGGTCGTACACCGCATCCCGATTGCAGACTTCGACCAGTCGGCCGGTCTGGGGCCACTCGATCTCGGCGTCGTCAGCGACGACAACCAGCACGTCGAGTTCCAGGTTATCGAAAAACCCCTTTTGGCGCACCCGCCGGTCCAGAAATGCCTTGAGCAGCAGGGCCTGCACATAGGCCCGCGTGATCGGCGAGCCGAGTATCAGCGTCCGCTCGTCTGCCAAAGACGTCCAGTTGCCATCGTCGTCGATCTGCACCCGGCCACCGACATCTTCGCGCTCGATCACCAGCATGCCGTGCGCATGCAGCACAAGATGGTCGATACGCGCCATCGAAGCGCTGGAGCGTATCCGCAGGCCATTGAGCACATCGACGGTGTTGCTGCGACGGAAATATCGGCGCAGGTAATAGGCCATGCGGTCCGCCGAGATCCGGGCCGCGAACGCCTGCTCGTCTCCACCGTGAAACGGGTCGAGTTCCTTGAGAATCATCTTCGCCAGAACCTCCCTGCAAGTCGCCCCGGTACGGAGCACGTGTATGCTCCGGCCGGAAACACGATTGTGCTTACCGTGGCGCCGCCCGAATCAGCGGCCGATGCAAGGACCGCAGGAAATCGCTGAGACGGCGACGCTCCGGCCCTGTTAAAACTCCAGCAGATGTCGCAGCGCGCCGACACTGAAGAATACGCTGGTTCACCCGTTCATGGACCTGGTCGGTCTTGCAGACCTCCGGCAGGTAACCCATCGATGGCCAAAGGATCCTGTCGATATCGGGCACCGCCACCAGGACATCGAGCTCGATACTATCGAAAAACCCCTTCTGCTTGACGTATTTATCGAGAAACGCCTTGAGCGACAACGCCCGCAGGTAGGCCCGGGTGATCGGCGAGCGGATCTCGACCGCCGCGTCGCCTCGCCAGCGGATCCACTGGCCGTCATCCTTGATCTGCACCCGGTCCGGCAGGCTCTCGCGCTCGATGACGATCAGACCGAAGGGGTGCAGCAACAGGTGGTCGACCTGGGTTGCGACCGTGCCCGAGACCACACGCAGGTAATTGAGCACGTCGACCTCCTCACTCTTGCCGAAGTACCGGCGCAGGTGATAAGCCATTCGATCCTGGGCAATACGGTGGGCAATCTCGTCCTGGCTTGCGCCAAGAAAAGGGTCCAACTCCTTGAGTATCATGTTGCGCGCGGTTCCCATTGACTTTTCCCCGCCATGTTAACTGGATCGACAAGGCCAGCGGCTCGGCCGGTCCGCCCAAGGCCATCATCGCCGACGACTTGGTACAGCACAGGGTGCGACCCGTCGCTACTGGGCCGGCACTACCCGGCACTACCCGGCACTACCGGCACGCGCGACCTCAGGCCGGCGGCACGGGCACGGCCCTGCGGCTGCGCACAGCCTGCGCGAGTTCCTGCAGCAACGGCTCCGTCTGCGCCATGCTGATGCAGGCGTCGGTCACCGACACGCCATGCTGCAGTGGTACGCCGACAATGATGTCCTGGCGACCTTCGTGCAGGTTGCTCTCGACCATGACGCCGACGATGCGCCGCTCGCCCTGGGCAACTTGCTGCGCCACGTCGTGCGCCACCGGAATCTGCCGCTGGTACTGCTTGCTGCTGTTGGCGTGCGAGACGTCGACCATCACCTGCTCGCGCAGTCCGGCCGAGCGCAGCAAGGCGCAGGCGGCAGCGATATCGGCCGCGCTGTAGTTCGGGCTCTTGCCTCCGCGCAAAATCACATGGCAATCCTGGTTGCCACGGGTTTCGAACACCGCAGCCTGGCCCATCTTGGTCATGCCCATGAAGGCATGCATGGCCGTGGCCGCCTGGATGGCGTCGCTGGCCACCTTGACGCCACCATCGGTGCCGTTTTTGAACCCGACCGGGCAACTCAGGCCCGACGCCAGCTGGCGATGACTCTGACTTTCGGTGGTACGCGCGCCAATGGCGCCCCAGCTGACGAGATCGGAAATGAACTGCGGGCTCAGCAGATCGAGGAATTCGGTGCCTAGCGGCAACCCTAGCGCGAGCAACTCGCGCATCAGGCGGCGCGCCATCTGCAGACCCTCATTGATCGCGAACGTGCCGTCCAGGTGCGGGTCGTTGATGTAGCCTTTCCAGCCCACGGTGGTACGCGGCTTCTCGAAATAGACCCGCATCACGATCAGCAGATCGGGCGCCAGCGCGGCCGCCTGCTGCTGGAGTGCCCGGCCGTACTCCAGCGCCTGGTCGTGGTCGTGGATCGAGCACGGCCCGACCACCACGACCAGCCGGTCATCCTGGCCATGCAGCACCCGCGATATCGCCAACCGGCTCTGCTCGACCAGGGCCAATGCCTGCGCCGACACCGGCAACCACTCCTGTAACAGCGCCGGCGTGATCAGCGGGCGTACCGCCCCGATGCGGGTATCGTCGATCCGTGTCGCGTCCTGCGTCGACGGGGCGGGCGCAGCGGTTTGGATGTCGGCGGCGGTGGGCATGTGCGGATTGTCCCTATTTTGGGCCTTGCGTCCAGCCCAGCCCAGGGGTTGCGCCATGCGCTCTAATCAGGCACTGCCCGCGATTTCCGAGCCAGCCACCTTGAACCGCAACTCCCAAGATCACGACGACCGCAGCGCCGCCCCTGCGGCCCTGGGCGACCTGCTGCACGCTGCGCCAGCCCAGGCGCCGGTGACGATGGCCCTGCTGGCGGCCAACGTCCTGGTCTTCCTGGCCATGCTGTTGAACGGCGCGAGCCTGTGGCACGGCAATACGACCGTGCCGCTGCAGTGGGGTGCCAACTTCGGGCCGGCCACCCAGGACGGCCAATGGTGGCGACTGGGCAGCGCCTTGTTCCTGCATTTCGGCATCATTCACCTGATGCTCAACATGTGGGCGTTGTGGGACGTCGGCCGGCTGATCGAACAGTTGTTCGGCCGCTGGCGCTTCATCACGCTGTATCTGGGCAGCGGCATCATCGGCAACCTGCTGTCACTGGCACTGCAGGGCAACCAGGCAGTCTCTGGCGGGGCGTCCGGTGCCATCTTCAGCCTGTACGGCGCACTGGTGGTGTTCCTGCTGCGCGAGCGCCGCCAGGTCGACCCGGGCGAATTCCGCTGGCTGTTCGGTGCCTCCAGTGCGTTCATCGTACTGGCCCTGGTGATGGGTTTCCTGGTGCCCGGCATCGACAACGGCGCCCACCTCGGTGGCCTGGTCGCGGGTGCACTGCTGAGTCTGGTGCTGGCCCGGCGCTGGACGCGCACCAGCCCGCACCGGCGGACCACGCGTACGATCGCCGGCACGGTACTGGCCGCGGCCACGGCAGCCCTGATCATGCTTATTCCGGCGCCCAGCTACCGGCTGGGCGAAGAGCTGCTCGCGCGCCAGGCCATCACCCGGTTCCTGCAGCAGGACCAATACATCAGCCAGCAATGGGAATCCATCCTCGGTCAGGGACAGAAGGGACAACTGAGCTTCGAACAGATCGCCGGCCGCATCGACGACAAGGTGACCACGCCCTATCAGCAGAGCTTCGAACAACTCTCGGACCTGCACCTGGACGCGGCCGCTCCGTCGGCGCAAGCGCTGGAAGTACTGCGTGCCTACGCCGCGCGGCGCACCGACGCGTCGCAAGCGTTGTCGGAGGGACTGCGAGACCGGGATGCGGAGAAAATCCGCAAGGCGCTGGAGTCGGCGCGGCAGGCACCGGCGATGGCTAGGGGTGGGGCGTCGGCTCCGGAAGCGGCGCCGCCACCGTCACGCCCGGCTTCGGGTGCGGCGCAGCCGATGCGTTGACAAAAACCTCACACGTCGATATTCCCCGCCCGCAGCGCATTGGTCTCAATGAAGTCCCGCCGTGGCTCCACTTCATCGCCCATCAGCATCGTGAACACCCGATCGGCCTCGATCGCGTCGTCGATCTGCACCCGCAGCAGGCGTCGCACGGTGGGGTCCATCGTGGTTTCCCACAATTGCATCGGGTTCATTTCGCCCAGGCCCTTGTAGCGCTGACGCGAGGTCGAGCCTTCGGCCTGTGTGATCAGCCAGGCCATGGCTTCGCGGAAGTCGTGCACGGCCGCTTCCTTTTGGCGTTCGCCCTCTCCACGCGTGGCCTTGGCACCTTCGCCGAGCAGGCCGCGGAAGGTGTTGGCGGCCTCGGCCAATGCCGCGTAGTCGGCACCATGGACGAAGTCCTGTGTCAATACGCTGCTCTTGACATTGCCATGATGGCGCCGGCTGATGCGCAAGATGGGCTTGTCCGTGCGCACGTCGAATTCGCCGGCCACTTCGGCGTCTGGCAGCTGGTCCTGCAAGGTTTTGGCGGACAACTCGGCGTCGGGTACGGTGTCGAGATTGAGTACGACGCCATCGGCCACTGCACGCAGGGCTTCGGCATCCATGAAGTTCTTCAGCCGTGCGATCACCGCCTGCGCCACCTGGTGCTTGCGCGCCAGTGTGCCAAGCGTGTCGCCGGTGATCTCGGTGTTATTTTCGCCGCCGGTGAACACCGACGCGTTGATCAATGCGATGCGCATCAGATAGCTGTCGAGCGCGCCGGCGTCCTTGAGATACAGCTCTTCCTTGCCCGACTTGACCTTGTACAGCGGCGGCTGCGCGATGTAGATGTGCCCACGCTCCACCAGCTCGGGCATCTGGCGATAGAAGAAAGTCAGCAGCAGTGTGCGGATGTGCGCGCCGTCCACGTCCGCGTCGGTCATGATGATGATGCGGTGGTAACGCAGCTTGGCGACATCGAAATCATCGTTGCCGGTGCTGCCACCCGCCTTGCCGATACCGGTGCCCAGTGCCGTGATCAGCGTCAGGATCTCGTTGCTGGTCAGCAGCTTTTCGTAACGTGCCTTTTCGACATTCAGGATCTTGCCGCGCAGTGGCAGTATGGCCTGGAACTTGCGGTCTCGGCCTTGCTTGGCAGAGCCTCCGGCCGAGTCACCCTCGACGATGTAAATCTCGCACAGGGCTGGATCTTTTTCCTGGCAGTCGGCCAGCTTTCCGGGCAGGCCCATGCCGTCGAGCACGCCCTTGCGGCGTGTCAAATCGCGTGCCTTGCGTGCCGCCTCTCGGGCCCGTGCGGCTTCAATGATCTTGCCAACGATGAGCTTGGCGTCTGACGGACGCTCCTGCAGGTAATCGTTCAGCAGCTTGCTGACGATGTCTTCGACCGGGCCGCGTACTTCACTGCTGACCAGCTTGTCCTTGGTCTGACTGCTGAACTTGGGTTCGGGCACCTTGACGCTGAGCACGCAGCACAGGCCTTCGCGCATGTCGTCTCCGGTGACCTCGACCTTGGCCTTTTTCGCCATGTCACTGTCGTCAATGTACTTGTTGATGACACGTGTCATCGCGGCGCGCAGGCCGGTCAGGTGGGTGCCGCCATCGCGCTGCGGAATATTGTTGGTGAAACACAGCACCTGCTCGTTGTAGCCGCTGTTCCACTGCATGGCCACCTCGACACCGATGTTCGTGTCCTGGTCGCTTTGGCGGTCGCCCATGGCGTGGAATACATTCGGATTGAGGATGGTCTTGCCCTTGTTGATGAAGTCGACAAAACCCCGCACGCCGCCGGCGCCGGAGAAATCGTCTTCCTTGCCCGAGCGTTCGTCCTTCAGCCGGATCCGCACGCCGTTGTTCAGGAAACTCAGTTCGCGCAGACGCTTGCTCAGGATTTCGTAATGGAAGTCCGCGTTCGACTGAAATATTTCCCCATCAGGCAGAAAGTGCACCTCGGTACCGCGCTTTTCGGTATCGCCGATCACCTTCATCGGCGAAGTCTCGACGCCATCGACGACATTGATCAGGCGGTTCTGCACCACACCCTTGGAAAACTCCAGCACATGCACCTTGCCATTGCGGCGCACGGTCAGACGCAGCATCTTGCTCAGCGCATTGACGCAACTCACGCCCACGCCATGCAGGCCACCGGACACCTTGTAGCTGTTCTGGTTGAACTTGCCACCGGCATGCAGTTCGGTCAGCGCAATCTCCGATGCCGAGCGTTTGGGCTCATGCTTGTCATCCATCTTGATGCCGGTCGGGATACCGCGGCCGTTATCGACCACGCTGACCGAGTTGTCCGAATGGATGGTCACCAGGATGTCGTCGCAGTGCCCCGCAAGCGATTCATCGATCGAGTTGTCAACCACCTCGAATACCAGGTGGTGCAGACCGGTTCCATCGGACGTATCGCCGATATACATGCCCGGGCGCTTTCGCACCGCCTCCAGGCCCTCCAGAATCTGGATCGCACCTTCGCCATAGGCTGACGATGCACCCAACTGGTTGGCATCGATCGTGGGCTGGTAGTTGGAACTCCCGACCGACTTGTCGCTGCCGTCACTGGCCATCGGGTTCGTTTTTGCCTGGGGATCCGGCTTGTTTTCTTCAGTCATGTCTGGCCATCTTTGAACAATACGTGTCACTCTTGAAACGTCAAACCCGCATCGGTGGCGGGTTTGTGCGTGCTTGCCTGCGCCCGACCGAGGGCACCGTCAGATGCGCATCGGCATCACGACGTACTTGAACGTGGTGTTGTCCGGAATGGTGAACAGCGCAGAGCTGTTGCCATCGGACAATTCAAGCCTGACCATGTCCTGGGTCATGTTGCCGAGTGCGTCAATCAAGTAGGTCACATTGAAACCAATCTCGATGCTGTCACCCGCGTAATCGATGTCGAGTTCGTCGCTCGCCTCTTCCTGCTCGGCATTGTTCGACGCCACACGCAGCGTGCCGGGGTCGATATTCAGCCGAACACCCTTGAACTTGTCGCTGGTCAGGATGGCGGTGCGTTGCAATGTGGACAAAAAGGCCTGCCGGCCGAGCAGGATGCTGTTCTTGTGGTTCTTGGGAATCACGCGGTTGTAGTCGGGAAACTTGCCCTCGACCAGCTTGGTCACGAACTCCATCCCACCAAAGGCGAACTTGGCCTGGTTGGATGCGAACTGCATCTCGATGGCACCGTCGGCATCGCTCAGGAGGCGCTGCAGCTCGATCACCGTCTTGCGCGGCAGTATCACCTCCTGGCGCGGCACCTCGGTCTCCAGCGTGACGGATGCAAATGCCAGTCGATGTCCGTCGGTCGCCACCAGGCTCAGTTGCTTGCCTTCAGCCACGAACAAGATACCGTTGAGGTAGTAACGGATGTCGTGCACCGCCATGGCGAAGGCTACTTGCCCGAGCAGACTCTTGAGCGTCTTTTGCGGCACGCTGAACAACGGCCCGAAACCGGGTGCCTCCTGCACCAGCGGGAAGTCCTCGGCGGGAAGCGTCTGCAACGTGAACTTGCTCTTGCCACCCTTGAGGATGACCTTGTTCTGGGCCGATTCCAATGCCACCGTCTGGTCAGCCGGCATGGTGCGCAGGATGTCGATCAGTTTGCGAGCGCCGATGGTCGTTGCGAAATTGGCGTTGTCGCCACCGAGATCTGCCACGGTGCGAATCTGGATCTCCAGGTCGCTGGTGGTGAACTGCAGTTGCCCGTCGGTCGCACGGATCAACACGTTGGCGAGGATGGGCAGGGTATGGCGGCGTTCCACGATGCCAGACACGGCTTGCAGTACCGACAGCACTTTTTCCTGCGTTGTCTTCAATACGATCATGTCGATCTCTTCCTCAATTTATGGATAGATATAAGTAGTAGTAGTAACTAAGCATGGCACTCCTCTGGGGACAGTGGCATTTTCCCCATTTCTATCAAGCACTTGGACATTGTTGATCGGTGTGTGCAACCATGCTTCTCCGATGTACCCCGATTGGGTATAACTTGGTGTCATGGCTCGCGGCTGTGGATAACCGGGGAGTTGTACGCCAACTATCCCCAGCTTTGGCAAGTGGTCGGAACACGGCAGATTGGGCATGGCTGGATCAGCCCTTGAGTGTCTGTTCGAGCACATGCAGCTGCTGGTTGAGCTCTGTCAGTTGCTGGCGTTCGGCGCCGATCTTGCGCACGGCATGGAGCACCGTGGTGTGGTCGCGCCCACCGAACAGTTCGCCGATTTCCGGCAAACTTTTCTGGGTCAGTTCCTTGGCCAGGTACATTGCGATCTGGCGCGGCCTGGCAATGCTGGCCGGGCGCTTTTTCGAGTACATGTCCGCGACCTTGATCTTGTAATAGTCTGCAACGGTTTTCTGGATATTTTCGACCGAGATCTGCCGGTTCTGGATCGACAGCAGGTCGCGCAGCGCCTCTCGCGCCAGCGCAATGGAGATGTCTTTCTGGTTGAAGCGGGAATACGCCAGGATCTTGCGCAGCGCGCCCTCGAGTTCGCGCACATTGGAGCGTACATTCTTGGCCACGAAAAAGGCTACTTCCTCGGGCATCTCGGACAATTCGGCGCGGGCCTTGTTGATCAGGATCGCAACCCGCATTTCCAGTTCTGGCGGTTCGATCGCCACCGTGAGCCCGGAATCGAAACGTGAGACCAGGCGCTCATGAATGTCTGTGAGGCCCTTGGGATAGGTGTCGCTGGTCATCACGATATGCGACTTTTTGGCCAGCAGGGCTTCGAACGCGTTGAAGAACTCCTCCTGGGTTCGCTCCTTGTTGGCGAAGAACTGCACGTCATCGATGAGCAACAGATCCAGCGAATGGTAATGGTTCTTGAATTCGTCGAAGGTTTTGCGCTGGTACGCCTTGACCACATCCGAGACGAATTGTTCCGCATGGATGTAGAGAACCCTGGCGGAGGGCTTGTTCACCAGCAATCGGTTGCCAATGGCATGCATCAGGTGGGTCTTGCCCAATCCGACACCGCCATAGATGAACAGGGGGTTGTACAGATGTCCTGGCATGTCCGATACATGCATGGCCGCGGCTCGGGCCATTCGATTAGCCGATCCTTCGACCAGCGAGTCGAACGTCAGCACCGGGTTCAAGCGATTTCGCAAACCGGAGGGCGCCGCGTCTTCACCCAGGTCTACCGGTTCCTCGATCGTGTTCTTTCCAAGAGAGGTGGGAACAAAAACCGATCTGGCTTGTGATTCTCGAGGAGCAAGCGCTAACTCGAGCGATACATACTGGCCGAGGATCTTTTCCAGCGTAGCAGCGATACGGGCACTGTACTGGGCTCGGATCCAGTCCAGTTTGAACCGGTTTCCGACATAAATCGTGACCTTGGACATGTCGCCGGCAACGATGGCTGACAAGGGTTTGATCCAGGTATTGAACTGCTGCTCCGGCAGTTCCTGGGCCAGTTGTTCGATACAGGTTTGCCAGACATCGACTGCGGCGTTCAGGCGCTTGCTGGCTGCGCTTGCCGCGTGTTGCCCCTCGGTCATCGTTATTGTTGTTCTCTGTGGATAGTTGCCATGTCTGGCGGCTGCCGATTGTAGATTATCAAGAATTTATCCACAACCCTATTGGAGCCCTCCGTGTGCCTTTTCGCGGTTCCAGTGTTACGCACTGAAAGCCGCGCAAGCGCTTGCCGGTGCTCATGAAAATGGTGATAATCGCGGGTTCCCCGGGGAAACGGGCTGATGGGTGATCCGATCACTGGATCCCAACTGAACAGGATTATCGTCATGAAACGCACTTACCAACCTTCCAAGATCCGCCGGGCACGCACGCATGGTTTCCTCGTTCGCATGAAGACCCGTGGCGGCAGGGCTGTGATCAACGCCCGTCGCGCCAAGGGGCGCAAGCGGCTGGCGGTCTGACGCGCACGACTGACTGACTGCACCGGCAGACGTTTGCAGCGTCGTGCAGCGCCTCAAAACGCACAGTCAGTTTCAGGCTGTGCTTGCTGGCCAGCGTGTCGCCAGTACGGCTCATTTCGCTTTGCATCGGCGCGGCTTGACGGATATCGGTTGGCGACCTGCAGCGCAGAGCCCGCAAGCCGTTGGCGATAACGCTGCCACCCCCACGCTGCCAAACGAATCCGTCATGGGCGCCATGGTGCCCAAGCGCTGGGCAAAACGGGCGGTCACACGAAATATGATCAAGCGCCAGATGTACAGTACCGGGGCGCTGGCCGCCTCGGCGCTCCCCCTTGCCGCTTATGTGGTGCGCTTGCGCACGGTTTTCGACCGCAAGCTGTTTGTCAGTGCAACCTCTATCGCGTTGAAGCGACAGGTGCGCGAGGAACTGGTTGCGCTGTTCGATCACGCACAATCGCGCCACTCCTCCAATCTGTCAGCGACGCCGGTCTTGCCATGATCAAGGCCTTCCTGATCGGGTTGGTGCGCGCCTACCGCCTTTTGCTCAGTCCCTGGATCGGCGGCGCTTGCCGGTTCGAGCCGAGTTGTTCGGCCTATGCCCTGCAGGCACTGAACAAGCACGGAGCTGCTGCCGGCAGTTACCTGACCGTGGCGCGCCTGGCACGTTGCCATCCCTGGTGCGCTGGCGGTTGCGATCCAGTACCCGATGTCGCTCCAAGGCTGTTCAGCGGCCTGGTCGATCCGAATCCTCACAAGAAGAATCTATGAACGATATCCGCCGCACCATTTTGTGGGTGATTTTTGGTTTTTCGATGGTCTTGTTGTGGGACAGATGGCAGATCCATAACGGTAATCCTGCGACCTTCCTGCCAACGGCTCCCCGGCCCGCAGCCACTGCCAGCGGGCCAGACGGCAATCCCGGTGTTATTCCGGCGCCAGTGGCCGGTGGAAACAATGCGATTCCGGGACCAGTCGCTGGGGCTGTGGCACCAATAGCAACAGTCGCGCCGGTGGCCGGTGGCGCCACCCAGCAGGGTGAGCGGGTGGTGGTTCGCACCGACGTGCTGGAACTGACCTTCGATACCCAGGGCGGATCGCTGGTGCGTGCAGCGTTCCCCAAGCACAAGGACATGGCGGATCGAAGCAAGTCGTTCGTGTTGCTCGAAGAGTCGCGCGATCGTGTCTATGTTGCACAAAGCGGCCTGATCGGCAGCGTAGCCGGCATCGACTATCCGACCCACAAGACCGCGATGACTTTCAACGGTGCAAGCGAGCTCAAGGAGGGTGAAAACGAACTGGTCGTGACTTTCACCTCGCCGCCGGTGGGAGGCGTCGCACTGGTCAAGACCTACACCTTGCAGCGCGGGGCTTACGCCATGGCGGTGCGCCATTCGATCACCAACACCGCCGAAAATCCGGTCACGCCGCAGCTGTACCTGCAACTGGTGCGCGACGGCAACAAACCCGTCGGCGAATCGTCGTTCTATTTCACCTTCACTGGCCCTGCTGTCTATACCGACGCCAAGAAGTTCCAGAAAATCGACTTTTCCGACATCAAGAAGAAGAAGGCCGATTACCCGCTGACTTCGACTGACGGATACGTGGCGATGGTCCAGCACTATTTCGCGACCGCATGGCTGTTGCCCCAGGGCATGAACCGCAGCATCTCGATGGATGCGGTCGATATCGGATCGGCCGTACCCGACTGCTGTTATCGGGCGACGCTGATTACCCCGATGGAGGCCATCGCGCCTGGCGCGAGCCGATCGGTCGATGCGACGCTGTTTGTCGGCCCGCAGGAAGAAAAAGTGCTGGAGGCGCTTGCGCCCGGCCTGGAACTGGTCAAGGATTACGGTTGGCTCACCATCCTGGCCAAGCCCTTGTACTGGCTGCTGGACAAGATCCACGGCATTCTGGGCAACTGGGGCTGGTCCATCATGGGTCTGGTGTTGCTGCTCAAGATTGCGTTCTACTGGCTCAATGCCAAGGCCTACAGCAGCATGGCCAAGATGAAGGCGGTCAGCCCGCGCATCACGGAGATGCGCGAGCGACTGAAGGAAAACCCGCAGCAGATGCAGCAGGAGATGATGAAGATCTATCGCGAGGAAAAGGTCAATCCGATGGGCGGTTGTTTCCCCATCATGGTTCAGATCCCGGTTTTCATTGCCTTGTACTGGGTACTGTTGTCCAGTGTCGAAATGCGCAACGCGCCTTGGGCCTTGTGGATCACCGACCTGTCTTCGCCCGATCCGTATTTCATCCTGCCGATCTTCATGACGCTGACGACGTTGTTGCAGACCGCGCTCAACCCGGCGCCGCCTGATCCGATGCAGGCCAAGCTGATGTGGTTCATGCCGCTGATCTTCTCGGTCATGTTTTTCTTCTTCCCGGCCGGCCTGGTGCTCTACTGGATCACCAACAACGTGTTGTCGATCGCACAGCAGTGGGTCATCAATACCCGCATGGGCGTGCCGCCGCAGTTCAACCTGCCGAAATTCCGATAGTCCGCGGGACCCGCCCTGACGCGGGCTATGCGACCCAGCACCATGCCGTACCGGCCGGAACCCATCGTTGCGATTGCCACCGCGCCGGGTCGCGGTGCGATCGGAATCGTGCGGGTGTCCGGGCCGGATCTGTCGAGCCTGGTAGCGTCGGTGTGTGGTCGCCACTTGCGTCCCCGCGAGGCAACCTACCTGCCGTTCCTGGACCCGCAAGGACAGGCCATCGATCAGGGACTGGCGTTGCATTTCCCGGCGCCGCATTCGTTCACGGGCGAGGAAGTGCTCGAACTGCAGGCCCATGGCGGGTCCGTGGTGCTGCAAATGCTGCTGGCCCGTTGCCTGCACGCGGGGCAGCCTATCGGGCTGCGCCTGGCGCAGCCTGGTGAATTCACGCAGCGCGCGTTTCTCAACGACAAGATGGATCTGGCACAGGCTGAGGCGGTGGCGGATCTGATCGATGCGAGCACCGAGACCGCGGCGCGCAGCGCGACGCGCTCCTTGTCCGGCGAGTTTTCCGCCGCCATTCACCGCGTGCGCGATGCGCTGATCGAGTTGCGCATGCTGATCGAGGCAACGCTGGATTTTCCCGAAGAGGAGATCGACATCCTGCGCCGCGCCGACGTGCAAGGCCGGCTGGTCTCGCTGCGCGACGCGATCGCAGCCATCGGGCGAAACGCACGCCAGGGCGTGTTGTTGCGCGAGGGTATCAAGGTGGTGATTGCCGGCCAGCCCAACGCGGGCAAGTCATCCTTGCTCAATGCGCTGGCGGGCGCCGAGCTGGCGATCGTGTCGCCGATTGCGGGCACCACCCGCGACAAGATCCAGCAGACGATACAGATCGAAGGTGTTCCACTGCATGTGATCGACACGGCAGGCTTGCGCGAAAGTGGCGACGAAGTCGAGCAGCTTGGCGTGGCGCGGGCCTGGGGGGAAATCGACGCTGCCGACGTGGTGCTGTTCCTGCACGACCTGACGCGTTTGCCCGGCTCTGGAACCGAACCGGCCAGCGGATCGGAGCAGGCCTTGTATCTGGCCGCGGACGCGCGGATTGCAGCAGACTTGCAGGCGCGGTTGTCCCCGCGGGTACCGGTGATCGATGTCTGGAACAAGACGGACCTGTCCGCCGGCATGCGGCCCGCGGCGACCGACCGGTCGGTGTGCCTGTCTGCGCGCACCGGAGATGGCCTTGCGCACTTGCGGCGGTGCCTGCTGCAGCTGGCAGGCTGGAACACGGTCCCGGAAGGTGTCTACATGGCACGCGAGCGGCATGTGCAGGCGCTGCAGCAGGTAGACCAGCACGTGGCACAAGCCACGGCTCAGGTGGCCTCGCGATCACCCGCGCTCGATCTGGTGGCGGAGGAACTGCGTTTGGCGCAAAATGCGCTGGGTGCAATCACAGGGGCCTTTGGCGCCGACGATCTGCTCGGTGTCATATTTTCACGTTTTTGTATCGGAAAGTAAGCTGGTTATCCCTGGCGTGTGCGTCCGCGCGGATATGCTGGCGCACACGCCCTCATCCTTGGTTGTTGTGACATGAGTAATGCCTCTTCCCCGTATGCCAAGTCGGACATCAAGGTCCTGCTCAAGGCGATCGCCAGCGACGTGACGGACACCACGCTGGCCCATGGAATCACGACAGCGCACTGGGATGTTCTGGCAGCGTACATGCAGCCGATGGAAATAGCCGCCGGGCGCGTTCTGATCTCACAAGGGGCTGAAGACCGCACGTTGTATTTCGTCGAGTCGGGCATGTTGACCGTGCATTTCGAGGATGCCACCGGCAAGATTCGTCTGGCCGCCGTGGGCGCCGGTACGGTTGTTGGCGAAGGCGGGTTCTTTTCGCGGTTGGCGCGCAGCGCGACGGTGCAGGCTGGCAGCGCCTGCCGGCTCTGGACCCTGAGCCCGATGCGTTTTTCCGAACTTGGCAATCGCCAGCCCCATGTGGCGCTGGCGCTGGCGATGGCGTTGGGGGCGATCATGGCGCGGCGTCTGGTCAGCAATCGCCGGCGTATCGCAGTGACCTGACGCGCGCGCGATTGCGGCGCCGTCAGTGCTCCTGGCAGGCCTGTGCTGCGTCAGTGCCCTTCGAAATCGATCAGCGTGAACAGTTCCAGACCCGATGCACGCAGCTTGGTCGAGCCACCAAGTTCAGGCAGATCGACGATGGCTGCACCTTCCATCACCCGGGCGCCGAGTTTTTCCAGCAACTTCTTACCTGCCATCATGGTGCCGCCGGTGGCGATCAGGTCGTCGATGAGCAGCACCCGGTCACCGTGCTTGACCGCATCGGTGTGCAGTTCAACGGTGGCACTGCCGTATTCGAGTTCGTAGGTTTCCTCCACCGTCGTGAACGGCAATTTGCCTTTCTTGCGGATCGGCACGAAACCCACGTTGAGCTCGTAAGCCACCACCGCGCCCAGGATGAAACCACGTGCGTCCAGCCCGGCAACCATGTCGGGGCGCCGCTGTGCATCCAGGTAGCGATGCACGAAGGCATCGATCAGGACCCGAAATACCTTGGCGTCCTGCAATAGCGGCGTGATGTCGCGGAACTGCACACCGGGCGCCGGCCAGTCGGGCACGGTACGGATGTGGTTGCGCAGATACTGGTTGACGCTCAGGCCATGCATGTCGGATGGGTTCACAGGCGTTCTCTGGTCGTGGAAGGCAAGGTCGTCATTGTGCCTGCAGCAGCTTGTGTTCGGCGATGGATAGGTTCTCGGGGATGCCCGACAACACCAGCGTATCACCGTCCTCGAGCTGGGTGTCGTCCTGCGCCACCAGCGAGCGGCCATTGTTGCGTCGCAGGTTGACGACCCGCACGCCCAGCGCATGCAGTGCCAGGTGCCCGAGCGGCTTGCCGATCGACTTGGCGCCCAGCGGCAGGGTAAAGCTGGCCAATCGCTCATGACGCATCTCGTCGACCGAGTCGTCGTCGGCGCCATGGAAATAGCCGCGCAGCAGGTTGTAGCGTTCGTCGCGCTGGTTCTGCACGACCCGGATCACCCGGCGCATCGGGACCCCGACCAGCGCGAGTGCATGGCTGGCAAGCATCAGCGAGCCCTCGATCGCCTCGGGAACCACTTCGGCTGCGCCGGCTGCCTGCAGACGTTCCAGGTCATGGTCGTCGCGGGTGCGCACGATGACCGGCACTTGGGGGGCGTGCGCGCGCGCATGGTCGAGCACCTTGAGAGCGCCCTGGATCTCCACATAGGTCACCACCACGGCGCTGGCGCGTGACAGGCCGGCGGCCATCAGCGCCTGCAGCCGCACTGCGTCGCCAAACACCACCGAGTCGCCGGCGGCTGCCGCCTGGCGCACCCGGTCCGGGTCGAGGTCGAGCGCCATGTACGGAATACCTTCGCCTTCCAGCATCCGGGCCAGATTCTGGCCGCAGCGACCGTAACCGCAGATGATCACATGCTTGTTGGAGTTGATCGATTTGCGCGCGATGGTGGTCATCTGCAGCGACTGCTGCAGCCAGTCGCTCGAGACCAGCTTCATGACGATACGGTTGCTGTACATGATGATGAATGGCGTTGCCAGCATCGACAACACCATGCTGGCCAGGATGGGATTGAGCAGCGCAGGAGGCACCAGAGAGTTGCGCTGTGCCAGTGTCAACAGCACGAAACCGAATTCGCCCGCTTGTGCCAGGTACAGGCCGGTGCGCAGCGAGACGCCCCAGGACGAACCCAGGCCCTTGGCCAGCGAGGTGACCAGCACCGCCTTGAACAACACGGGCACCGTCACCAGCAGCAGCACCAGCGGCCAGCGCTCGAGCACCAAGCGCCAGTCGAGCAGCATGCCGATGCTGATGAAGAACAGACCCAGCAACACGTCGTGAAAGGGTCGGATATCGGTCTCCACCTGGTGTTTGTATTCAGTCTCCGAAATCAGCATGCCGGCGATGAAAGCGCCCAGGGCCAGACTCAGTCCGGCCATCTCCGTCAACCAGGACAGGCCCAGTGTGATCAGCAACAGGTTGAGAACGAACAACTCATCGCTCTTGCGTCGGGCCACCAGCGTCAGCCACCAGCGCATCACGTGCTGACCACCCACCAGCAGGACCGTGATCAGGACAGTTGCCTTCAGGGCGGCCAGGCCGAGCGCATACGCCAGGTTTTCGCCAGCGGCGCCGAGCGCGGGAATCAGCACCAGCATCGGCACCACTGCAAGATCCTGGAACAGCAGCACGCCCATTACCCGTTTGCCATGCTCGGACTCGAGCTCGAGCCGCTCCACCATCAGCTTGACGACGATCGCGGTGCTGCTCATGGCCAGCGCGCTGGACAAGGCCAGCGCGGTCTGCCACGACATGCCCCAGAAGTGGGGCATCAAATAGGCCAGCGCCAGCATCGACGCGGTGCCCAGCAGCATGGTCAAGGAGACCTGGAACACGCCCAGTCCGAACACATGGGCACGCATCGAACGCAATTTGGCGAGGTTGAACTCCAGGCCGATGACGAACATCAGGAATACGACACCGAACTCGCCCAGATGGCGCACGGCGTCCGAGTTCTGGGCCAAGGACAGCGCATTCGGGCCAATGACCACGCCCACCGCAAGGTATCCAAGCATCGGCGGCAGCTTGAGCGAACGGCACACCACGACACCCAGTACCGCTGCCAGCAGGTAGACCAGTGTGAGTTCGAGTGCGCCCATGAACCGATACTAGCAAGAGAAGTGTTCGGCACCCCGATAAAATCGCCCTATGACAGAAGCCGTAGTGACCCCCCCCACCTTGGATGTGGAGCGGGCATTGCGACTGGCACGCGAGACATTCGAGATCGAGATGCATGCGATCGACGGACTTCGGCAACGTGTCGGTCCGCCGTTCGCGCAGGCGGTGCAGGCGATGCTGCAGGTGCGCGGCCGTGTTGTCGTCATGGGCATGGGCAAGAGCGGCCATATCGGTCGCAAGATGGCCGCGACGCTCGCGTCCACCGGAACACCGGCACTGTTCGTGCACACCGGCGAGGCGATCCATGGCGATCTTGGCATGATCCGGGCCGATGATCTGCTGGTGGCCATTTCCAATAGCGGCGAGTCCGATGAGCTGGCCGCCATCTTGCCGGTGGTCAAGCGCCTGGGTACGCCGGTGATCGCCATGACCGGCAAGCCCGATTCGACATTGGCACGTCACGCTGACGTGGTGCTCGACTGTGCGGTCGAGAAGGAAGCCTGTCCGCTGAACCTGGCGCCCACGGCCAGTTCGACTGCGCAGATGGCGATGGGTGATGCGCTTGCAGTGGCCTTGCTCGACGCCCGGGGATTCAAGGCCGAAGACTTCGCCCGGGCGCATCCGGGCGGGGCGCTTGGCCGGCGCCTGCTGACCCATGTGCGCGATGTGATGCGCGGCGGCAGCGCGGTGCCGCGAATCGCGCCCCAGGCCGGACTGACCGAGGTCATGCGCGAGATGAGCCGCAAGGGCCTGGGGGCGGTAGCAGTTGTCGACGACCGCCAGCAGCTGCTGGGTATCTTCACCGACGGTGATCTGCGCCGTCTGGTGGAACAAGGTGGCGACTTGCGCATGGGCACGGCGCGTGAGGTCATGAGCCTTTCGCCCAAGACCATCATCCCGGATGCGCTGGCCGTCGATGCGGCGCAGCTGATGGAACGCCATCGCATCACCAGCGTGCTGGTGGTCGATCACGCGGGCGTTTTGTGTGGCGCCCTCAACAGTAACGACCTGATGCGGGCCAAGGTCATCTGATGCAGCCGGTCGCGCACCAGCCCGCTGAATTGCTGCTCAAGGCGCAGGGAATTCGGCTGGCGATCTTTGACGTGGACGGTGTATTGACCGACGGCGGGCTGTATTTTTCGGCCAGCGGCGAGACCATCAAGCGGTTCCATGTGCTCGATGGCTATGGCGTGGGTTTGCTGCGCGCATCGGGCATTGTTCCGGTCGTCATCTCCGGGCGCGATTCAAGGCCTTTGCGGGTGCGATTGAAAGCTCTGGGCATCGACGAAGTGCACTGCGGCGTAAAGGACAAGGCCCGGGTGGCCGAGGCGCGCCTGCAGGCCTTGCAGATTCCCTGGACCCAGGCGGCTGTGATCGGCGACGACTGGCCGGATCTGTCGTTGATGCTGCGCTGCCGGTTTTCGGCTGCGCCACCCGATGCCCACGCCGAGGTGCTGGCTGCCGTGGACTTCGTGACGACGCGCCGCGGCGGTCATGGCGCCGCGCGGGAGTTCTGCGACTTGCTGCTGATGGCCTCGGGCCGGTATGCGCAGCTGCTGCGGGAAGCCTGCCCGTGATCCGCTTGCTGCTGACGGCCTGGGACCGTGTGTCGATCTACCTGCCCATCGTCGTGATGGGGCTGATGGCACTGGGCACCTACTGGCTGGTGCAGAACTCGCCCCAGCCGGACGCGCCGGTGGTCGAGCGGCCGGTTCGCCGCGAACCGGACTATTTCATGAAGGACTTCTCGGTGACCACATTCGTCGAGTCCGGGCGGCGCAAGAGCGAGGTGTTTGGTGCCTCTGCGCGGCATTTTCCGGATACGGGTCTGCTGGAAATCGATCGGATTCGCATTCGCAGTTTCGATCAACAGGGGCGGCTCACGACCGCCACTGCCGACCGTGCCCTGACGAATGACGATGCGTCGGTGGTGGAGATGTTCGGCAATGCCCGGCTGGTGCGGGAGGCGCAGCCGGACAAGTCCGGCAACGTCGCGCCGCGCATCGAGTTCCGGGGCGAATACCTGCACACCGATACCGAGACCGAACGTGTGAAATCCGACAAGCCGGTGCAGCTGCGCCGTGGCAACGATGTGTTCGTCGGCGACTCGATGGACTTCGACAACGTGAATCAGATCATGGTGATGCAAGGCCGGGTCAAGGGCCTGATCAATCCGAAACCGTCTTCGGGCAAGTCCACACCCTAGGGGCACCGTGGCGGTCAGGCTGATCTTCATCACCGGCGCCTCCAGTGGCATCGGACAGGCATTGGCGCTGCGGTTCTATCAGGCTGGCCATGCGCTGGCGCTGGTCGCGCGCCGCAGCGACATGCTTGCACAGTGGGCTCTGGCCACGCAGCTCGATCCGCTGCGCTGGCGCGTGTATGAGGCCGATGTGTCCGATATCGATAGCGTTGTCGCCGCCGGGAACGCGTGTATCCGGCTACAGGGCTTGCCCGATGTGGTCATCGCCAACGCCGGCATCAGCGTCGGCATGGATACAGCGGTACGAGGCGACCTGGATGTGATGGCGCGCCTGTTCGCCGTCAACAACATCGGAATGGCAGCGACGTTTCATCCGTTCATCGATCCGATGCGCCAGCGTGGCTCCGGCAAGCTGGTGGGTATCGGTAGCGTCAACGGTGTTCGAGGTTTTCCAGGTCATGGCGCTTATTGCGCCAGCAAGGCAGCCGTGATCGGCTATTGCGAGTCCTTGCGCGGGGAACTGAGGGGCACGGGCGTAAGGGTCGTGACCCTGTGTCCGGGTTATGTCGATACGCCGCTGACGCAGGGCAATCGCTACTCCATGCCCTTCCTGATGCCAGCATCCCGGTTTGCAGATGCGGCGTTCCGCGCCATCGATGCCGGTGTCAGCTACACGGTCATTCCCTGGCAAATGGGCATCGTCGCCAAGCTGTTGCGGTTGCTGCCCAATCCGTTGTTCGATGCGGTCTTTGCAGGTCGGTCGCGCAAGCGCCGCAGCGGCGAGGCATGAGCCTGTCAACAGCAATCCACCGTTCGGTTTTGGTGGGTACAAGCCCATGCACACTGCAGTTTCAGGCTACACCGTGACTCTCCGGTGGGGAGAGCCTGTGGATGCATCCGGTGGCGCACCGCTGAATGCGCCAAGCGGCGTTGCGTGTTACTGCCCGGCGGAAACAGGAAAGGGGCCTTGAAGGCCCCTTTTCATTTGCCAGGTTTCACAGTTGTGAAACCCTGCGCGCATCAGTAGCTGTTGCGGCCACCGCCGTAACCGCCACCACCACCACTACGGCCACCGCCACCGCCGCCGCCGCCGTAACCACCGCCACCGCTGCGGCCACCACCACCGCCGCCGCCGCCGCCGTAACCACCACCGCCGCCGCCACTGCCACCGCAGAAACCACCGCTACGGGGGTGACGCGGCTCCATGGGGCGCGATTCGTTGTCGACCAGGCCGCGGCCACCGATTTGCTGGCCATTCATGGCACTGATGGCCGCTTGTGCCTCAGAGTCGTTGCCCATTTCGACAAAGCCGAAACCCTTTGAGCGGCCGGTGTCACGTTCCATCATGACTTTGGCGCTTGAGACGCTACCGTGGGCCGAAAAAGCTTGTTGGAGGTCTTCGTCGCGAAAGGAATAGGGCAGGTTGCCCACGTAAAGTTTGTTGCCCATCAAGGACTCCTGAAAATAACTCAAAAAGCGATGGAGTCCGATAAGCGCAATCAACAAACCAATGAAGAATAAAGCAGACGCGAAAACTGACTAATCACCGCAAACAAGTACCGTCAAATTTTCTGACGATACGAACTGAATTATGCGCCCACTTGAAAATATTGCAAATAATTTTTGGAAAGTGCCTGTGACCCCCGATTCCTCGTACAAAGGCCTTGTGCCAATCCCTTATGCCAATCCCTTATGCCAATCCCTTATGCCAATCCCTTGCACCAATCCCTTGTGCCAATCCCTTGCACCAAGCGCGGTCGCAGCTGGTCATGTCTTCGGTGCTGGCGGTTAGTCCGGCTTGTCGTTGCGCCACTGGCGCAGCGCACTTCGCATCGTGAGCAACTGGCGCTCGAAGTTCGGGCAGGTCTTGCAAGCCATCAGGTGCAGCCGCACCCGGACCCGGTCGCTCAGGCTGATCAGGCGATCTTCGTTGGCGATCAGCAAGGCTGCCGCCTCCTTGCAGGTGGGCATGAAGGGTTTCATGGTGAATCCGGCCCGGTTCCAAACCAATTCAGTTCCAGGCATTCGCGCAGTCTCAGGCGCGCGCGGTGCAGCGTCACATACAGGTTCGTCGCCGACAGGCCGAGCTCCTTACAGATGTCGTCGCTCGAGAGTTCCAGCCACTCGCGCATCAGGAAAACCCGGCCCATGGCTGCAGGCATCTTGTCGGTGCAGGCTTCGAGCACTGCAAAAAATTGCTGCGATTGCAGATCTTGTTCAGGATTGCCCCAGTCCGATGGTGCTTGCGCAAAGTGGCCGTTGGTCTTGAACACCAGTGCGTCCAGCGCGTCGTTGGCGTGGGCCATGTCCGAATCGGTCTCGAGCACGACCGTGCGCGCGTTGTGCCGGAAGATGTCGATCACCTTGTGCTTGAGAATGCCGATGAGCCAAGTCTTGAGCTGTGAGCGCTGGCCAAAGGACTGGGGTTTGGCCAGCGCTGCGACGATCGTTTCCGAGACAGCATCCTCAGCCCAACTTTCGTTGCGCAATTGCAAACGGGCGAACTTCAGCAGGTAGCCGCGGTGTTCGACGAGTTGCTGTTCGAAGGGCGTGACAGGTTCCGGGGGCATGCTTGCGCAGCATTGTAGAAGCCGGCAACTGCCACGGCTTTGTCTGGTCTGTGCGGCGCGTGCCCTGCCAGTTCACTTCGCACTCGGGCGTTGCGCCGATCCGGTGAATCGACCCACTGGCGTCGTCCCGGCCACGCCGCCGACGAGAATCGCTGCGCTCGGGTACACATAGGCCCGCCTGTGCATCTGCTGCGCGGTGATGCGTGGTGACTGTCCAGGCCTATACTCGGCTTTCGTGCCGATTTGCTACAGCTTGCGGGCACCGGGGTCCTGGAACCCCGAGAATCAGCTAAAGACGGCACACCGATCCCGGCTCCGCTTTTGGCTTTGCCGGGATTTTTCATGTTTGTCACGCCGTCCACACTTCATTTCGCCGACCCGCTGCCGCTGCGCAGCGGTGGGATGATCCGGGGCTATGACCTGAGCTACGAGACTTACGGCACGCTCAATGCGGATCGCTCGAATGCGGTGCTGGTCGCCCATGCGCTCAATGCCTCGCACCATGTTGCCGGGCGGTATGCCGGGCAGGACAAGTCGGAGGGCTGGTGGGACAACATGATCGGCCCGGGCAAGCCGGTGGACACCCACCGCTTTTTCGTCATCGGTGTGAACAATCTGGGGTCGTGTTTCGGCTCGACAGGGCCGATGCATGTCAATCCGGATACCGGCCGCATCTACGGTGCCGACTTCCCCGTGGTGACTGTCGAGGACTGGGTTCATGCCCAGGCCCGTCTGCTGGACGCGCTGGGCATCGAGACACTGGCTGCCGTCATGGGCGGCAGCCTGGGCGGCATGCAGGCGCTGAGCTGGGCACTGCAGTACCCGCAGCGCGTGCGCCATGCGGTGGTGATCGCCAGCGCACCGAACCTGACCGCGGAAAACATCGCGTTCAACGAGGTGGCACGGCGGGCCATCGTCACTGATCCCGATTTCAACCATGGCCATTTCTACGCCCAGGACGGACGTGCTGAAACCAAGCCCAAACGCGGGCTGCGCATTGCCCGCATGATCGGCCATATCACCTACCTGAGCGACGACGTGATGAACGCCAGGTTCGGGCGCGCCTTGCGCAAGGTGTTGATGCCCGAGTCCGGTGCAGCCGCTGTGAGCCAACCCGGTGCGGCAGCTTTCCGCTACAGCACCCAGGACGTGGAGTTCCAGATCGAGAGTTACCTGCGGTACCAAGGCGACAAGTTCGCCGAATATTTCGATGCCAACACCTACCTGCTGATCACCCGTGCGCTGGACTATTTCGATCCGGCACGGGAATACGACGGCAACCTGAGTCAGGCGCTGGCGCGGGCCCATGCGCGTTTCCTGCTGGTGAGTTTCAGCACCGACTGGCGGTTCCCGCCCACGCGCAGTCGCGAGATCGTCAAGGCGCTGCTCGACAACCGGCGCGACGTCAGTTACGCGCAGATCGATGCACCGCACGGACATGACGCCTTCCTGCTCGACGATCCGCGCTACACCGGCCTGATCCGATCCTATTTCGAGCGCATTGCCGTGGGCGCTACCGGTGAGGCGGCCCATGAGTGACCTGGCGACGATGGAGGCGGTTGCCCGCCTGGTGCCCGCAGGTTCCCGTGTGCTGGACCTTGGTTGCGGCGATGGTGCCCTGCTGGCCCATCTGCGGGCGAACCGGGCTTGCAGCGGCTACGGCATCGAGATCGACGATGCCAACGTGCTGGCCTGCGTGCGGCGCGGCGTCAGCGTGATCCAGCTCAACCTGGATGAAGGACTGGCGATATTCGACGACGCCAGTTTTGATGTGGTGCTGCACATCGACACGCTGCAGCACCTGCGCAATACGGAGGTCGTGTTGCAGGAAACCGCGCGCGTGGGCCGAATCGGCGTCGTCGCGTTTCCCAACTTCGCACATTGGCCGAACCGTTTGAGCATCGCGCGCGGGCGCATGCCGGTGACGCGTCGCCTGCCCTACCAGTGGTACGACACGCCGAACATCCGGGTCGGCACTTACGCAGACTTCGAGCTGCTGGCGCTGCGCAATGGGCTCAAGATCCAGGACAGCTTCGGTCTGCAGGACGGGCGCACCGTGCGCGGCTGGCCCAACCTGATGGCTGGCACCGCGGTGTTCAAGTTCAGCCGCTGACCCAGGCCCGGCCCGGCTTCGGCTGCGGGCTGGGTCAGCGTACCAGCGCCGGCATCTTTGGATTGAATGTCCAACCTGGCATCAGGTATTGCATCGCGCGCGCGTCGTCGCGCGCGCCCAGGCCATGTTGCAGGTAGAGTTGGTGGGCCTTTTCCACCTCGGTCATGTCCAGTGTCACGCCCAGGCCCGGGCGGTTCGGCACGGTGATGGTGCCGCCGCGGATCTGCAACGGATCGGTGGTGATGCGCTGGCCGTCCTGCCAGATCCAGTGTGTGTCGATCGCGGTGACGTTGCCGGGCGCCGCTGCCGCGACATGGGTGAACATGGCCAGCGACACATCGAAATGGTTGTTGGAGTGCGAGCCCCAGGTCAGGCCCCACATCTGGCACAACTGCGCCACCCGCACCGAACCCTGCAGGGTCCAGAAATGGGGATCGGCCAGCGGAATGTCGACAGATTGCAGGGCCAGCGTGTGCGCCATTTCGCGCCAGTCCGTGGCGACCATGTTGGTCGCAGTGCGCAAACCGGTGGCGCGGCGGAACTCGGCCATGACTTCGCGGCCCGAGTAAACGCCTTCGGCGCCGCAGGGATCTTCGGCATAGGCCAGCACGTCATGCTGGTCCCGGCACAGCCGGATCGCATCCTTCAGCAACCATCCGCCATTGGGATCGAGCGTGATGCGGGCCTGTGGGAAACGCTCATGCAACGCGACGATGGCCTCCATTTCCTGCTCGCCGCGCAGCACCCCGCCCTTGAGCTTGAAGTCGCGAAAGCCGTAGCGTGCAAAGCTCGCCTCGGCCAACCGCACGATGGCCTGTGGGTCGAGCGCGGTTTCATGGCGCAGCCGGCACCAGTCGTCTTCGGCCCCGGGTTCGCTGGCATACGGCAGGTCGGTTCTGCTGCGATCGCCGACGTAGAACAGGTAACCCAGCACGTCCACCACATCGCGTTGTTGCCCTTCACCCAGCAACGCCGCCACCGGAACCTGCAGGTGCTGGCCCAGCAGGTCCAGCAGCGCACTTTCGAGCGCGGTAATGGCATGAATCGCGACCCGCAAATCAAAAGTCTGGTTGCCGCGGCCGCCGCTGTCGCGTTCGGCAAAGGCCTGACGAAGACGGTTCAGCATGCCGTTCCAGCCGCCGATGGCCTGGCCCACGACCAGCGCTTGCGCGTCGTTCAGTGTCTGGCGGATCTTTTCCCCGCCGGGCACCTCGCCGACGCCGATATGGCCGTCGCTGTCGGTCAGGATCACCAGGTTGCGGGTGAAGAACGGCGCATGCGCGCCGCTCAGGTTGAGCAACATGCCGTCGCGCCCGGCGATCGGCACCACGCGCATGTGGGTGACACGGGGCGTCGTGAGCGCGGGCGCGCCGGGGCCGGGAAGGGTATTGGACATGGGAACTGTTGCGGATGAAAGGCAGAGGTTAATCGGTTGTCGTACAACTCAGCGGTATTCTTGCCGGACGGGAACCCGGTCAGCGGGTTGGCGCGTTGTTGTCCGGGTACGGAGCCTGGGTGCGTCGCAGCCGTTCGCGGCTGTTGCTCAGATGGGTGCGCATGGCGGCGCGGGCCGAATCGGCGTCCCGGTTGCGGATGGCTGCAAAGATGTTCTCGTGTTCACTGTTGACCCGCTGCAGGTAGCTGAGCCGCCCTTCGGGCGCGTGCTGCGGCGTATTGACCCGGGTGCGCGGAATGATCATTGCCCCCAGGTAGGTCATTAGATCGGCGAAATGCCGGTTGCCGGTGGCGCGCGCTACCTCCATGTGGAACTGGAAATCGGGCGGCACCGCGTCCGAGTCCTGCTGGATCGAGCGCTGGAACGCATCGAGTGCCGCCTGCATCGCGGCCAGGTGCTCGTCGCTGCGCCGCTGCGCGGCCAGGCCGGCAGCCTCGGTCTCCAGGCTGATGCGCAGTTCGAGCACCGCGATCACGTCGGCGACGGTGGCGAAGTCCTGGCTGGCAATCCGGAAGTTGCCAGCCGGCTCAGGCAGACTGACGAAGGTGCCGATGCCATGGCGGGTTTCGACCAGGCCGGACGCCTGCAGCCGCGACAAGGCTTCGCGTACCACGGTGCGGCTGACGTCGAAGCGATGCATGATTTCGGCCTCGGTGGGCAGCTTGTTGCCCACCGGCAGCTGGCCGCCGCGAATCTCGCGGTCCAGCGAACCTACGATCTCCATCACCAGACCGCGCGGACGCCGCCGCGCGTGAGCCGGGTTGGGCGACGGTGCACTGGGCAGGTGCGGCGATGAGCCTGGAGTTTTCACGGATTCCATCAAAAAACGCTTGACAGCCAAAAGCACAGAATCAACAATTCATGTTGTCAGACAACATATGACTGACAAGTAAAGGCGATGCGGCGACTGTAGCAAACCTGCGGCAAATGTCCAGCTGCGACTGCATCACAACAATGCGCCAGACGCACAAGACAGCACGATGACCATCAAAAGCCACGAACGAATCCTGATGACGGGTGCCGCCGGCAACCTCGGTCGCGAGATGCGCGATCGCCTCAAGGCCAATTGCAGCGTGTTGCGTCTGTCGGACCAGCTGGCGTTTGGCGACGCCAGGGCTGGTGAGGAAGTCCAACTGGCGGACCTCGCCGATGCGCACGCGGTCGCCAGCGCGGTGCAGGGCGCCAATGCCATCGTGCATTTCGGCGGCGTCTCGTCAGAAGGCCCATTCGACCCGATCCTGGCAGCCAACATTGTCGGCATCGTCAACCTGTACGAGGCTGCGCGCCGACATGGCGTGCGGCGCATTGTGTTCGCCAGTTCCAACCATGTCACCGGTTTTTATCGGCAGTCGGAAACCATCGGTGTCGATTGCGCGCCGCGGCCGGACAGTTTCTACGGCCTGAGCAAGGCCTTCGGTGAAGATGTGGCGCGTTTCTATTTCGATCGCCACGGTATCGAGACCGCCTGCGTGCGCATCGGCTCGTCGTTTCCCGAACCCAAGGACCGGCGCATGCTGGCCACCTGGCTGAGTTTCGACGACCTGCATCGGCTGATCACGGCCTGCCTGATGACACCGGTGCTGGGCTGGAGCGTGATCTACGGCATGTCCGACAACGCGGTTACCTGGTGGGATAACACCGGGGCTCGCCATATCGGCTTCAAGCCCCAGGACAGCGCCGACATGTTCAGGGATGCCGTTTATGCCCGCACCAGCCCTCCCGACCTGGATGATCCGGCGGTGCAATTCCAGGGCGGTGCCTTTGTGCGCATGGGGCCTTTCGCATGAACCCACAGGCGGTCGCTTCCGGCGCCCGGGTCGTATCGACGACGCGCGACAAGGTCGGTGAGTCACCAGTCTGGGATCACCAGGCGCAGGCCTTGTACTGGGTCGACATCGAGGGGCGCCAGATCCATCGGCTCGACTGGGCCAGCGGGCAGCAGCAGTCCTGGGACACCCCCGAGCGCGTCGGATGCATCGCACTGGCCGATGGCGGCGTGGTTGTGGCCGCGATGGAAGGCGGTGTGTTTGCGGTGCGGCTGCAGACGCCGCCCAAGGTCGAACTCACCCGGCTGGCGACCATCGTGCACCCGATGCCGAACATGCGCTGCAACGACGGTCGTTGCGA
Source organism: Burkholderiales bacterium (assembly GCA_038247175.1). Taxonomy (GTDB): domain Bacteria; phylum Pseudomonadota; class Gammaproteobacteria; order Burkholderiales; family Burkholderiaceae_C; genus CAISIP01. The sequence goes on from JBBRVD010000016.1 coordinate 28,509, forward strand.
TGCCAGCGGCCGGTTCTGGATCAGTACCATGTGCATGGACATGTCGCTGGCAGCGCCGGTCGGCGCCTGGTACTGCCTGGATGAACGGGGCCTGAGTGCGGCCCATTACGAGGGCCTGATCACGCCCAATGGTCTGGCGTTCAGTCCGGACAACACGACCATGTACTTCTCCGACTCCCACCCCAGCGTGCAGAAAGTCTGGGCCTTCGAGTTTGACCTGGCCCAGGGCCGCGTCGGCGCCGGTCGGGAATTCCTCGACATGACCCACCTGCCCGGCCGCCCGGACGGCGCCGCCGTCGACAATGAGGGTTGCTACTGGATCTGCGGCAACGATGCCGGCGTGGTGCTGCGGGTCGATCCGAGCGGCGCGGTTGTGTCGCAGCTATCGGTGCCGGTGGCCAAGCCCTCCATGTGCGCGTTTGGCGGGCCGCATCTCGACACCTTGCTGGTGACCTCGATCTGTCCCGCTGGCGTATCGGCCGGCCTGTGTGGCGCTGTTTTTGCCATCGATGTCGGCGTACGGGGCCGCCCCGAACCCCGCTTCACGCGATTTCCGTCAGCCGGTGCCTGATGCCTGTTTCTCGAACACGCACCGTTTCCCAGTCCCATCCCCTTCCCTTTATTCCAGGAGACAACCATGATCTTTCGTAGAAGCCTTGTTGCGGCTGGCTTTGCCGCTGCCACCCTGTCCGTGTCGATGCAAGCCAGTGCCCAGACGGTACTCAAGGCGGCCGACGTGCACCCACCGGGATACCCGACCGTGGTTGCGACCGAGAACATGGGCAAGAAGTTCGAAGCCGCCACCAACGGCAAGTACAAGATGCAGATGTTCCCCAGCAGCGTGCTGGGCGACGAAAAGACGATGATCGAGCAGACCCAGATCGGCGCGATCCAGATCCTGCGCACGTCGCTCGGCCCACTGGGATCGGTCGTGCCGGACGTGAACGTGTTCAACATGCCCTTCGTGTTCCGCAACGAGGCGCACATGCGCGCGATCATCGACGGACCGATTGGCCAGGAGATCCTGGACAAGATCAGTGCCAGCCCGGCGCGGCTGGTTGCACTGGCCTGGCAGGATGGCGGTTCGCGCAGCGTCTACACCAAAAAGCCGGTGCGCAGCCCGGCTGACCTCAAGGGCCAGAAGATCCGCATGATGGGCAACCCGCTGTTTATCGACACGATGAACGCCCTGGGTGGCAACGGCATCGCCATGGGTTACCCCGAGGTCTACAGCGCGCTTCAGACTGGCGTGATCGACGGTGCGGAAAACAACCCGCCCAGCATGTTCACTGCCAACCACTACACGACCGGTGCCAAGTACTACTCGCAGACCAACCACCTGATCATTCCCGAACTGGTCGTGATGTCCAAGGTGGCGTACGAAAAACTCACACCAGCCGAGCAGACACTGATGAAGAAATTCGGACGCGAGGCGCAGATGGAGCAGCGCGTGTTGTGGGACAAGAGCGTGGCCGACTACAGCGTCAAACTCAAGGCCGCCGGCGTCGAGTTCATCGAGGTCGACCAGAAGCCGTTCTTCGATGCCACCGCACCGGTGCGCGCCAAATACGGTGCACCGTACGCTGATTTGATGGCGCGGATCGCAGCCGTCAAGTAACGGCGGTCGTTGCAGTCCATCTGGAGCGTCCTGCGGGGCAGTTTCGGGTGGATGTGCGCGGCCTGATATTTCCCCCCCATTCCTTGGTGCCGCTCGTCGGCAGTTCGTCCATGAAGCACGCGATTCTTTCGGCTCTCGACGGGGTCTACCTGGCATGCATCTGGATTGCCGGCATGTCTATCTTCGTCATGAGCATCATCATTCCGATCGGCGTCTTCGCGCGCTACGTGCTGGGTTTTGGTGCCCAATGGCCCGAGCCGATAGCGATCTTGTTGATGGTGATTTTCACCTTTGTCGGAGCGGCCGCCGCCTACCGTGCCGGCGCGCACATCGCAGTAGCCATGATGACCGACCGCATGCCAGCGCCCCTGCGCGGTGCGTGTTGCTGGCTGGTCCATCTGCTGATGCTGGTGGTCAGTCTGTTCATGCTGGTGTACGGTACCAAGCTGTGCCTGGAGACCATGGGCCAGACCATCACGGCGCTGCCCTGGCTGCCCGTCGGGGCGACGTATGCGCCGGTGCCGCTGGGCGGATTGCTGACACTGCTTTTCGTGCTGGAGAACCTGGTGTTCGGTACCCAGCATGACCGCCCCGTGGTCCGCTTCGACCATGTGAACGATACGGCGCAGGCCTGAGCATGGATGCATTCGTCTTGCTGGGCAGCTTCGCGTTGCTGGTGGCCGTCGGCATGCCGGTGGCCTACTGCCTGGGCCTGGCAGCGTTGATCGGTGCCTTGTGGATCGACCTGCCAATCGATGCGGTCATGATCCAGATCGCCAGCGGAGTCAACAAGTTCTCGTTGCTGGCGATTCCTTTCTTCGTGCTCGCTGGCGCCATCATGGCCGAAGGCGGCATGTCGCGTCGGCTGGTGGCCTTCGCTGGCGTGCTGGTGGGTTTTGTCCGCGGCGGCTTGTCGCTGGTCAACATTCTGGCGTCCACATTTTTTGGCGCGATTTCGGGCTCATCGGTAGCCGACACCGCATCGATCGGCTCGGTGATGATTCCCGAGATGGTCAAGAAGGGCTATCCGCGCGACTTTGCGACTGCTTTGACCATCAGCGGGTCGATACAGGCCACCCTGATTCCACCGAGTCACAATGCGGTCATCTATTCCATGGCGGCTGGCGGCTCGATCTCGATCGCCGCATTGTTCATGGCCGGGGTGTTACCCGGCCTGCTGCTGGGCCTGACTCTGGCTTGCTATTGCCTGTTTATCGCGAAGAAGCGCAACTTTCCGGTCGGCGAGTCCATGCCGCTTCGCCAGGCCTTGCGGATTGCTGGCGATGCGATGTGGGGCCTGGCGACCATGGTGATCATCCTGGGCGGCATCCTGTCGGGAGTCTTCACCGCGACCGAGTCGGCCTCCATCGCGGTGTTGTGGGCCTTCTTCGTCACGATGTTCATCTACCGCGATTACCGCTGGCGCGACCTGCCCAAACTAGTGCATCGCACGGTCAAGACGGTTTCCATCGTGATGATCCTGATCGGTTTTGCCGCCAGCTTTGGCTACATCATGACCTTGATGCAGATCCCGCTCAAGATCACCACGGCATTGACCAGCTTCACCGACAACCGCTACACGATCCTGCTGCTGATCAACTTCCTGCTGCTGGCGCTCGGCACGTTGATGGACATGGCCGCCCTGTTGCTGATCCTCACGCCGATCCTGCTGCCGGTGGTCACCGCCGTGGGTATCGATCCGGTGCATTTCGGCATGATCATGATCGTCAACCTGGGCCTGGGCCTGATCACGCCCCCGGTGGGCTCGGTGCTGTTCGTCGGCAGCGCGGTCGGCAAGTTGCCGATCGAACAGGTGGTCAAGGCACTGCTGCCATTCTTCGGACTGCTTCTCATCGTGCTGGGTATCGTGACCTATGTGCCGGCACTCTCGTTGTGGCTGCCGCGGCTGATGGGTCTGTGACCAATCGGCGCCGCCAGCACGTAAACGGGCCGATGCCACTTCCATTTGTAGATGACTCGCCAAAAGACACCGCATGAACCCCCAAGACCTCAAGACCATCCTCAGCTCCGGGCTGCTGTCGTTCCCGCTCACCGACTTCGATGAGCAGGGCGATTTCCGGCCCAAGACCTATCGCGAACGCCTGGAGTGGCTGGCCCCGTATGGCGCCACCGCGCTATTCGCCGCCGGCGGCACAGGAGAATTTTTCTCGCTCACGGCCGACGAATATCCCGGCATCATCCAGACGGCGGTGGATGCCTGCCGCGGCAAGGTGCCCATCATTGCGGGCGCCGGCGGGCCGACCCGGTTCGCGATTGCCTGTGCGCAGGAGGCCGAGCGCCTGGGCGCACACGGCATCCTGTTGATGCCGCATTACCTGACCGAAGCGGGTCAGGAGGGCCTGATCGCGCATGTGCAGGCGGTGTGCGACAGCGTGAAGTTCGGCGTCGTCGTCTACAACCGCAACGTGTGCAAGCTCACGCCCGACTCCTTGGCCATGCTGGCCGAGCGCTGTCCGAATCTGATCGGATTCAAGGATGGTGTCGGCGATATCGAGGCCATGGTGGCGATCTATCAGCGCATGGGCGATCGCTTCTCGTACCTGGGCGGCCTGCCCACCGCCGAGGTCTATGCGGCCGCGTACAAGGCGTTGGGCACGCCGGTGTATTCATCTGCGGTGTTCAACTTCATCCCGAAGACGGCGGTAGAGTTCTACCAAGCGGTGGCCAAAGACGACATGGCGACCCAGCATCACCTGCTGAAGAACTTCTTCATGCCCTATCTGGCGATTCGCAACCGCATGCCGGGCTACGCAGTCAGCATCGTCAAGGCCGGCGCCAGGATCGTCGGCCATGATGCCGGACCGGTGCGTCCGCCGCTGACCGACCTCAAATCGGCCGAGATCGAGCAACTCGCCGTGCTGATCAAGGCGCTGGGACCCCAGTAGCCGGATGGACACCAGCGTGTATCAGGTAATCCCTGCGCCCTTCGACGTCGCCGTGGTCGGCGCCGGTCTCGGATCGGCGCCGCATTTCGCGGCGCTGGAAGAGTTGCGCGACGACTACCCGCTGACCTGGGTTTGCGCCCGCGATGCGCAACGCCTGCAGGCCGCGGCGCTGCCGCCAGGCGCACGCCGCACTACGCAGTTGCAGGACATCGCGCAGGATGCACGGGTCGGTGCCGTACTGGTACTCACGCCACCTGGCGCCCACCTGGAGGTGGTGCGGCAGATGGCCGATGCGGGCAAACATGTGCTGGTGGAAAAGCCGCTGGAACTCGACCTGCGGCGTGCCCGGGAACTGGTGGAGCATTGCGAAGCACGCAAGGTCAAGCTGGCGGTGATGTTGCAACACCGGATGCGCAGTGGCGCCTTGCGTCTGGCGCAGTTGCTGCGGGACGGCGCGCTGGGGACCGTGACCGGTGCCAGCATGCAGGTGCGCTGGTGGCGGCCGCAAAGTTACTACAACGAGCCCGGCCGTGGCAGCATGGCGCGAGACGGGGGCGGTGTGTTGCTGACGCAAGCCATTCACACGCTCGACCTGCTGCTGACCTTGATCGGGCTGCCGCAACGGGTGATCGGTACAGTGACGACCAGCGTGGTCCACGCGATGGAGTGCGAGGACTGTGCCAGCGCGCTTCTGATTTACCCAGGTGGTATGGTTGCGGTGCTGCAGGCCACCACCGCGGCGTATCCGGGCTACCCGGAGCGGATCGAGATCAACGGCTCGCTGGGTACGGCGTCGCTGGAGTCCGGCCGGCTTCAGGTCGCCTACACCGATGGGCGCAATGAGTCGGTGCAAGCCGAGGGCGGCGGTGGTGGCGGCGCCAACCCGATGGCCTTTCACCATGGCCCGCATCGCGCGGTGCTGCGCGATTTTTTCGACGCCGTGCGTCACGACCGGGCGCCGGCGGTGACCGGCCGCAGCGCGCTGGCCGCGCAGGCGGTGATCGAGGCCATCATCGCGTCGTCCGCTGGCGCAAGTGTGCCGGTTGTACTTGCGTCGCCGGCGCCGTGAACGTACCCTTGGCTTCTCGCTTTTCCCGAATCCAACCCCAACCGGGCAACACCATGACGACACCGCAGCACGACAACTACATCAATGGTCACTGGCTGGCCGGTGACAACTACAGTCCCAACGTCAATCCGTCGAACACCGCCGATGTGCTGGGCCTGTACACCCAGGCCAGCGCAGCCCAGCTCGACACGGCGGTGCAGGCGGCGCGTGCGGCTTTTCCAGCCTGGTCGAGCGCGGGCATACAGTCGCGTGCCGACGCGCTGGACAAGATCGGTAA
>JBBRVD010000017.1:0-34128 GCA_038247175.1 Burkholderiales bacterium
ATTCTTTTTGCTGGCAGTGTATGCCACCATGTACGTGCGCGACCACACCCGGCCGCAGCTCAAGGCGGCCATGGGTCTGGAGCCCACCGCTTACGACTATGAGGTGTTTCGCATCACAAATGAAATCACCAAGCAGGTGTTCCCGATATCGCTGGATATTGACAGCCCGGCATTTCGCGCGGGCCTGGCTAGACTGTTTCAAATCCAGACGGCGGTCGACGCCGCCAAGGCGCAAGGCGGCATTGCGGGCCTGGTAAAGCGCGGCTTCTGGTCGGTGGCTGCGGTGATTACCTTTGCCAGGCTCTATGTGATGCCCGTCAGGCGCCACGCATTGCCCGCTCAGGTTCGCATGGCTCCGGTCTGGTAGCCATGCTCGAGCTCTGGCTGCCTGTCGTCTTCGGCATCTTCATCTGGTGGTTTACCACCGGTTTGATATTGCTGCTGGACGGCTTGCCGCGCACCACCTTCCGCTGGAGCATTCTGATTTCATCGCTGCTGGCCCTCAGTGCACTGGTAGGCCTGGCGCACACTGCCAGCCAATCCACTGCGCTAGGCGCATACTGCGCCTTCACTTGCGCACTACTGGTGTGGGGCTGGCATGAGTTGACCTTTTTGACCGGGTCCGTGACTGGGCCGCGCAAGATTGCCTTCGCGCCCAACAAAGATGGCTCCGGTCGCTTTTCGCAAGCAGTAGCGGCCATTCTTTGGCACGAGTTGGCCATCATCGGCTGCGGATTGCTGATCATCGCGATCACGTGGGGGGCCCAGAATCAGATCGGGACTTGGACATTTTTGGTGCTCTGGATCATGCGTACCAGCGCCAAGCTCAACCTCTACTTTGGTGTGCGCAACCTGAGTGAAGAGTTTTTGCCAGCGCATCTGGCCTACATGGGTAGCTACTTTTTGAAGCGTCCCATGAATTTCTTTCTCCCCCTCTCGGTCATCGGTTCTGGCATCGTACTGGCGTGGATGTTGGTGCGCGCTTTCGAGCCCGGCACCCCGACCGCCATGACCGTCGGATTGCTGCTGGTATCTACCATGCTGGCCATGGCCATCCTGGAGCATCTGCTGCTGGTCTTGCCCTTGCAATCCACCGCCCTTTGGAAGTGGGCACTGCGAAATCGCAAGACTGAGGCCACGATTGCGGCTGAACTCGCCACCAGGCCCAAACATGAAGACTTTCTCCGCGCCAGTTGAGCGCAGTATTCCCAATACGGAACACATCGGCGGCGGTGGCGGCGGCGGACAGACCGACGCCCCTGTGGCGGTCGTCATCGGTTCCGGCTTTGGCGGTCTGGCTGCGGCGATTCGCCTGAGCGTCATGGGTTACCGGGTGCGGGTGCTGGAAAAGCTCGACGGCCCCGGCGGACGGGCCTATGTGCGCCGACAGGACGGTTTCACGTTCGACGGTGGGCCGACCATCATCACCGTGCCGTTTCTGTTTGAAGAGTTGTGGGCACTGTGCGGCCGCAAGTTGTCCGACGATATCGATCTGCGCTTGATGGACCCCTTCTACCGGGTCCGTTTTGACGATGGAACCCACTTCGATTACAGCGGTGATCCCCAGCGCATGCGCGGCGAAATTGCCCGGGTGAGTCAGGCCGACCTGGCGGGCTTTGACCGTTTCGTCGAGGAAGCAGACCAATGTTATCGGCTGGGGTTTGAAGCGTTGGGCTGCAAGGCATTCGACAGCATTGGTGATTTGCTGGCGGCCGTGCCCTCCATGATCAAAATGCGTGCCTGGCGCACCATGCATGGACTGGTGGCCAGCCACTTCAAGCATCCCAAATTACGCATGGCGATGAGCCTGCAGACCCTGCTGATTGGCGGCAACCCCTTCTCTGTCACGAGCGTTTACAGCCTGATCAATGCCCTGGAACGTCGCTTCGGTGTGTACTCCGCCATTGGTGGAACCGGTGCCTTGGTACGCGGCATGGTGAATCTGTTGGAAACTCGCGGGGTGCCGGTTCGTCTGAACACCGAGGTGCGCAAGATTGTGGTGGAAGACGGCCGCGCGACCGGCGTCGAGTTGGCCAATGGAGAACATGTGCGCGCTGACATTGTGGTCAGCAATGGCGACACGGCCTGGACCTACAAAAATCTGATAGCCCCGGAGCATCGCCGCCATTGGACAGACGCCAAGATTGACAAGGGCCGTTACTCCATGAGCCTGTTTGTCTGGTACTTCGGAACGGATCGCCAGTACACCGAAGTTCCCCATCACACGATGGTTCTGGGTCCCCGTTACGAAGCGCTGCTGACAGACATCTTTGAGGGCCACAAACTGGCAGAAGATTTCAGTTTATATCTGCATCGCCCTACCGCCACTGACCCATCTGTTGCGCCGGCAGGCTGTGACACTTTTTATGTACTTGCGCCGGTGCCGCATCTCGACAGCGGTACCGACTGGGCAACGCATGCCGAGCCTTACAAGCAGGCTGTCGCCAAGCGACTGGAAGAAACCCTGTTGCCGGGCTTGCGCAGCCACATCATCAGTTCGCACGTGATGACTCCGCAAGACTTTCACGACAGGCTGCTGTCTGTAAAAGGTGCCGCGTTCGGACTGGAGCCGCTGTTGCTGCAGAGTGCGTGGTTTCGACCGCACAACCGCAGCGAGGACATTGAAAACCTCTATATGGTCGGCGCCAGCACGCACCCGGGCGCGGGTATGCCGGGCGTGCTGATGTCTGCGAAGGCACTCCAGACCGTTGTCCCTCCCGTGTGACGCCATGTCCGTGCTTGATACTGCTGCTGCCGTCCAACCCAGCTACGACTTTGAAGCCTGCGAGGCGCTGATGGCGGGCGGATCCAAAACTTTCTTTGCGGCCTCCCGGTTGCTGCCGGAACGGGTACGCGGGCCGGCGATTGCCCTGTATGCGTTTTGCCGGGTGGCGGATGACGCTATCGACTTTGCAACCGACCGGGCAAGCGCTCTGGTTCAGCTCAACGAACGCCTGCGCTGCATCTACGCCGACACACCGATGGACTTTGAGTCCGACAAGGCGCTGGCAGCAGTGGTGCGCGAATTTCACTTGCCTCTGGAGTTGGTCAGTGCACTGCTGGAGGGCTTTGAGTGGGATGCCGAAGGACGGCGCTACGAAACCCTGGAAGAGCTGCAGTCGTATGGCGCGCGGGTGGCCGGCAGTGTGGGTGCCATGATGGCGGTCATCATGCGTACCCGCAGCGAACAAGCGCTGGCGCGTGCCTGTGACCTGGGCGTGGCCATGCAACTGACCAACATTGCCCGCGACATCGGTGAGGACGCGCACTGCGGCCGGCTCTATATTCCGCTGCAATGGATGCGTGAGGTGGGGCTGGATCCGGATGAATGGATGAAAACCCCCTTATTCGATGACCGTATCGCTGCGGTCGTTGCGCGCTTGCTGGCGGCTGCCGATGATCTGTATCGGCGTTCAGAGCACGGCATTGGTCAACTGCCCCGCGATTGCCGTCCGGCCATCCGGGCCGCTCGGCTGGTGTACGCCGAAATCGGTCGGGAGATCGAGCGCGGTGGCCTGGACTCCATTAACCACCGAGCCGTGGTATCCGGACGCCGCAAACTGGGGCTGCTGGCCCGCGCCTGCGGCGCGGCGCTGCTGGCCCCGGCAGATCCCACCACGACGCTGGCTCCCTTGGCCGCCAACCAGTTTTTGGTTGACGCGGCCTTGGACCATACCCCGTCGAGCACATCCCAGCCGACTCGCCGTCGTTCGTTCGAAGAACGTGCCGCATGGGCCGGCGATTTGTTGGAACGACTGGCGCGCCAGGACCTGGAGCGTGGGGCGACCCACATCCGCCACAACACACCGACCAGCCAATGACCAGCGTGGGATCGTCCTTGATGTGGGTGAAGGTGTTGGTGCTGCTGGGTGCCTTGGGCCTCTTCGTCTGGTGGCAGTTTCGCGATCTGGCTCGCGCCCGCAAACAGAGGGAGCGCGCGGCGAAGTCGCCAAACCAGAATCCTCGCAGCTAAGCTTTCGAGGCACGTGCCTCGGAGCGCGCCAGTTCACGCGGCGCCTGAGACGAGGCTTTGACCCCGCTGGTGGCCAGGCCCTCGACAAACAGCTGTTCGATCTGTGGGGCGGCCCGCAACAGCTCACGTTCAGCCATCGGTGTATGCAGCCAGGCCCGCAGCCAGTGCAACACCCGAATCCAACCCGGCACCCAGATTCGGCGCGCACGTCGGGTGAACCCGTCGACGATCATCAGCGCAGCTGCATCCGCTTCCATGGCGTTGCGCAGCACAGCTGGTGCGGTTTCCTGCAGCCGGACAAACGCCGGGTGTAATGAGCCTTCGGTCATGAGCGGCGTCTTGACCCAGGATGCATGGATCACGCCCAAGTCCACCCCATGACCCGCCAACTCGATACGCCACGCGTTGCACATCGCCTCTACTGCAGCCTTGGAAGCTGCATAGGCAGACACCGCCGGCGGGTGGGCAAACGATGCCAACGAGGCGCTTACGGCCACGTAGCCTCGCGATTGCACAATAGCGGGTAGCGCCGCACGCACGGTATTGAATACGCCAAACACATTGACCTCCAGGCACCGTTTCCACGCCACAGGGTCGGTGTAAGCCAGCGGACCGAACGCGGCAATACCGGCATTGGCCCACACAATGTCGATGCGGCCGAACCGCGCCAGGGTCAGGGCCACCGCATGCTCGCATTGCGCCAGGGACGTGACGTCTGCTGCAACGGTAAGCACCTCGCCACCCAGCGCCGCCGCCACTTGCGCCAACGGTGCGGCGTCGCAATCGACCAGGACGGGTATGGCTCCGCGCTGTTGCAGGACCTTGGCGGTAGCAGCGCCAATGCCCGAACCGCCACCGGTGATGAGAACAATCAAGCCCTGCATGCCAACTGATGTCTGCCTGGATGGGCATGAAACATACTGCGCCTATGCAATCTTGGTGATCATCAAGTAGAAAATCGGCAACGGAACCACGGTGGCGATGGCGCCGCTGATCTGCCAGATGCGCGACAATTTCAGGTACTCGGGCGTGATGGCCTTGTCGCGCCTGAGTAACACCCGCTGGCGCAATTGAATGGGCACCAGCACCAGCGCCCAGATCAGTCCGGACAATGCGAACAGGCCGTAGGACCAGGCGATCCAGGTCTGCGAGCTGGCTCCGCCGTAGCGCTCAGCCAGAAGCGAACCGGTGTAGACCACCAACAAGGCCCCGGTCAGGGTAAACAGCAGATCGGTGATCAGCACCAGGCGGTTGCTAAAGGCAATCACCTCATACTTCCCGGTTCTCTCCGCCAGGGCGGCCCAAGTCCCGCTCACCACAACATTGCCCAGGAACAAACAGGCCGAGAGCACATGCACAATCTTCACGGTGTCTCCGGCGATCATGAGGCTTCCCTCACCAGACCCGGCGCGGCATGCGCCAGGGCAGCATCCAGCGCATCGGTAGTGCGGTCAGTCGCTGGGGTTGCAAGGTTTCATGCACGGCGGTGACCGATTCACCCAGCAACTGGGTCTGCAACAGGCTACGGGCATAAAAAGGTGCGTCCTCCAGGGTTTCCAGCACACGCGTGGTAGAGCCGGCATCCGATCGAACAGACCGCTTGATACGCCAAAAAGTCGATGGCAAGGCCTCGCGCCGCGGCGGCGCCTCAAATGCATGAACCATGCCCTGCGGGGTAAATCGTTGGGCGATCACCCGCTCACTGCCATTGGTTTGGCGCACATCGTACATGACCGCGGTGCTGCCGTCAGCCAGACTCGCACGCGACCAGTCCCAGACGTTGAACGGGCGTGTGACTGGCTCGTCCCCTTCGTTGCTGTCCAGGTAGGCCTGCCCCTTCCAGTTGGCTTGGGGTCGCTCCAGGTCCACCTCAACGCGGGCGCATGGCGCAATCGGCCCCCACCGATGGTGCCCGGCATCGTCAAGCGCCGCGACATAGGAACACAGCGCTTTCGGAAAGATCCGGACCTTGCCGCGGATGCGAAAAGGAAAGGGCGCGCAAACCTCATCCAGATGAATGCTGAGGTGGTCCTGATGCCAGTGCAAATTGCTCGGACCCACGCCAAAGTGGCGCCGGTCGCGCTGCACTGCGGCACGGGTGCGCTCGGTCATGGCCCAACGTTTGCCGGCAGCGCCATACAGGGCCACATTGATGGCGCAGTGATTGTCCGGGTCGACGCTATTCCCGCGGCGGGCAAACGCCGAAGCGTAGTACGGAGAAAACACACTGCCCACAAAAGCAATGATGCTCAAGGCGTATCGGCCGTCATCGCTGATGGCGTCGACATACCACCAGAGATACGCACCCGGCCCAACTTCTTGGTCGAAACGAGGTGCGCCATCACGGTCTCGGCCGCCAGTTGCCCCGACAGCGCCGCCATCGGCACCCCCGGCCCCGGATGGACGCTGCCACCCGCCAGGTACAGCCCCGCAAGCTTGCTGCTGGAGTCCTGCCGCATAAAGGGGGTCATCCAGCCGTGGGATGCCCTGCCGTACAGCGCCCCACCCGTGCCCGGGAACAGGCGGTTGAAGTCGTTCGGTGTCGTCGTCACCCACTGGGCGGACGCGGGGTCGATCTCCAAACCGCAACGGCGCATCAGCTCCAGGCTTTGCTGCTGGCATGTTTCTATCTCCGTGGCATCGCAAGGTCGTAGGTCACCGTCGGCGGGGGCATTCACCAGGCACAAAAGGCGTTCGGCCTGCCCCGGGTTCTGGGCATCGTCCTGGCGGTCTTGCGCGCACACGTAGACGGTCCCGCGCTCAGGTAGGCGGCGGCGGCTGAAGATGTCCGTGAATTCACTGCGGTAATCGGTATCAAAAAATACGTTGTGTCGTACCAGCGGAAAACCGGCGGTGCAGGCTTTGACAGACCAGGTGATCGCCGACAGGGACCTCTGCGCGCGACGGGTAGCAGGCGAGGCTGCACGGGCAGCCTCGCCCAGCAAGCCTTGGCCCAACGCGCTGGCATCTCCATTGAAGACCACGGCGTCGGCATCAATGCGCTCGCCATTACCCAGCTCTACGCCACAGGCCCGTCCATCTCGCACCAGTATGCGTTGACAGTGCGTACCCATGCGCAGCACGGCACCTTGTTGTTGCGCCAGATCGGCTAGTACATGGGCCAATTGGTGCATACCGCCTTGCACCGACCACACGCCGTCCAGTTCCACGTGAGCGACCAGCATCAGGGTGGCTGGCGCCAGCCAGGGGGAGGCGCCGCAGTAGGTGGCGTAGCGGCCAAACAGTTGTTGAAGACGGGGATCGTGAAAGTGTTTGCCAAGGGCTTGCCACAGGGAAGAAAAAGGCCCCAGACCCGCCAGCGTTCTGAGCCCGCCCAGGCCCAGGTCACCTGCCATTCCCATCAGGCTAGGGCGCGATGAGCGGATGTAGGGACCTTCCAGGCACTGGTACACCGCACGCGCCTGCTGGCAGAACGCCAGAAACCGACGGCCTTCCGACGGAGAGCTGAAGGCCGCAATGGCATCCGCGGAGCGGTGGACGTCCGAGTAAAGGTCCAACCGGTGGTCATGGTCGCGCCACGCGTGGCGTGCCAGCACAGACAGGGGTTGCAGGTTCAGCACTGCATCCAGCGACTGGCCCACGGTGTGAAGGATCTGCTCAAACACCCAACGCATGGTAAACACGGTGGGCCCGGAGTCGATCGGCGAACCGCCCACCACCACCTGGCGCATCTTGCCGCCAGGCGCGTCGGCTGTCTCCACGAGTGTCACGCGCACGCCCCGGTGCGCCAACAGCAAGGCACTGACCAGGCCACCGACGCCGGCACCCACCACTACCACATGGTGTGCGCGAAGCGTTGCGGGCTCAGCCATAGTGGCGTCCCCGCCACTGGCCGCTCAAGGCCAGTGGTACGAAGCGCACGAACATCGACTCCGAGAAAAACTGGCCCTCATGGGCCGCGCGGATAGCGGCGAGATGTGCACCCGAGCGCGCATAACGATCCATGGCCTGCACACTGCTCCACAGACTGAAGGTGGCTTGCCGAAAAAGCGGTGCCTCACCCACGCCGGTGGCAAGCAGGCAGTCGGCGGCGTTGTTGAGCGATATCTCGCTGGCTGGCTGCATGCGCCAGAACGCCCAGACGCGAGAGGGGCGGATTGAAGCGCGGGTCAGGGTGGCAATCGGCCCGAAGTCAGGCTCGGTGGCAGTGACGTCTATTTGCTGGCCCGACCATGTGCCTTTGCAGGAATAGGCCCGCAACTTGGCAGTACAAAACTCAAGGGAACGACGGGAATAACGTTTGACCATGTCAGATGCCAAAAACCGATCGGCACAAGCCTCGTCCTGGAAAATGCAAAAAAGGGCCTGCCGGGAAGCACTAGGTTTCAAGCCGAACCCGCCATCAAAACCACTGCCCATGACCTTGAAGAATACCAAGCCAGGAATATCGCGCATCTGAAAGCGCTGCACCACAAACCGGGCGTAGCCCCACCAGCGAAACCGTGGCGCAATGTCTGCCAAGAGAAACACTGCTACCGCAGCACCTCCCGCAGGTTGAACGAACGGGAGCGAGGGTGTCATGGATCATCAAAAACGTACAGGCCCCTGATTCCCGAAAGAATGCAAGGGCCAGCGAGCAGCTCTGCTAAGGCTTGACCGTCGGATTCCAGATTTTACGGCCCGGGGTATGGGACCTGCTTTGGAATCACCTGTGGCAACAGCGCCGGGTCTATCGGTGCCTGCCACGAGGTGATGTAGGCAGGAACCACGTGGTGCTTGACCGACCAGAGGTACCAGTTGTCAACCACGGGGCCCGTCAACAAAATACCGATGCCACCCACCAGCGGGCAAAGCACGGCGAACCACCAGGCCCAGCGGTGAATCGACTCCATGGTGGCATTGAAGCCCATGGTCCAGCGCCAGAACAGCCCCGCGCGCTCAGAGGCCGTACCGCGGTCGACGATCTGCTCAATCTCGCGTTCGCCACCAAAACGGCTCACGGCCAGAATGGTTGCACCATGCATGGCAAACAACAGCACCGAACCGTACAGAAACACGATCGACAGCGCATGGAAGGGGTTGTAGAAGAGGTTGCCGTGGCGAAGTGACACCGCAGAGACCCAGTCCAGGTGCGGGAAAATGCCGAACGGCACGGCTTCCGACCAACTACCCATCATGATGGGGCGAAAAAATCCGCACACCAGATAGAGCCAGATGGCGGCTGCAAACGCCCAGGCCACATGGGTTCCCAGGCCCAGTTGGCGCGCGCGCCGGTAAATGCGGGTCCACCACAGGATCAGCGAGGTGGTGAGCATAAAGCCGGCCACCAGCCACCAGCCACCCTGGTTGAGTGGGGGAATCTGCAAGCCATAGCTAGGAGCCGGTGGTTCCAGCGCGAGCCAGAACAGCTGTCGGATCAATTGCAGCGGGTTCCAGTCGACGGCCGCCAGCATGTTGAAGCCAATGATGTTGAAAGCCAGTGTTCCGCACAGCAACGAGGCGACGCCTAACCAGCCAAGGTAAATCGGTCCGATCTGCGCATTGCCCAAACGCCCCAGGATGTGCAGGAAAAAAGGCGTTCCGACCCGCTGAGAGTCGCCCCTGGGCAAGGGAATGCCCATGGAGCCAGGCCCGGTAGGCTGTACGGTGGTGAAAAGATTCTGATATTCCGCCATGGTGTTCTCCTAGACTTGATGGCCCCAGATCGGCATGTTCAGCCACCAGCCCCACCATTCGGGCCATCCGCGTGTCCAGAAAGGACCACTGATAACGATGCAAAGTGCCGAAAACCACACAGCTGCCAGTGCAAGGAACAGACCCAAACGGTGAATACCCAACGTTCCAACGGAGTAGCCGATGACATCACGGAAGAAGGTGTCTTCGTGTTCTGGTGTCTTGACCACTTCGCCCTTTTTGGGGTTGGTGGCTGACAACACCAAACCGCCGTGCATGGAGAGTGCAAGCACCGTAGCAAAGAACAGACTGGCTGCAATCATGTGCGCCGGGTTGTAGTGAAAATGCAGGTATTGGTAGGCCGTGTTGCTGACCCAGTCCAGGTGGCTGTAAATGCCGTAGGGAAATGCATGGCCCCAGCCACCCATCAACACCGGGCGAATGACCTGCAACGTGAAATACGCAAAGATCGCGAATCCGAAAGCCACTGGGACATGGATGCCCATGCCGAGCTTTCGACAGATCTCTACCTGGCGCAGCATCCAGGACACAAAAGACCCCAGGGCACAGACGGTGATGATCTGCCACAACCCTCCCTCCATCATCGGCGCCATGCGTAGTCCGTATGACAGCTCGGGTGGCGCGATGCTGATCTGCCACAAGTTCCATGTGGGGCCGGCCGCCGCGCCCCACAAAATCATGGTGGTACCGACCAACGCGAAAAACAGGGTCGAGACTCCAAAGAAGCCGACATAGAACGGCCCGACCCAGAAGTCGAACAGGTCACCCCCTATCAGGGTGCCACCGCGTACGCGGTACTTTCTCTCAAAGCTCAGCATTGCCATGGGGGCTCCTCTGACCGGCATGCGCGACCCTGCGCAATCCGGGCTCAGTCAACGATTGTTCTTGAGGGTGCTCGAAGCGGACCGGACAGGCTCCGCTTCTCGCACCGCTACGGCAGCCTACGCAGCCGTTACTTGGCAGGAGGCAGCGCTGCATTTTGTGCAGCTTTTGCGGCCTTAACCGTGTCGGGATGCCACGTGTTGATGTTGTAACGATCACCACTGATCTGAATTAAGTGAATGCTCGTCGAGACGAACGCGATCAACAAGCCAGTGCCAATGATCGCCTTGCGGGGATCAACAATACGCCAATAACGCCACATAATAATTTCCTTTCAGTTAACCGATTAGCGAGACCACGGTGTAAGTTGCAGAACGCACACTTTCAAACACTGACTGGGTACCCTCTGCCCCCGGCAACCATGCACGCCAGTTCACAAAGAACATTTGCCCCACGATTGCCAAAAACAGAAAGACACAGAAAAGCGCGACAAAAATCACCCGGAATCCTTGCATAGGACTTCCGACCGCCATTGGACGCTGTTGAAAATGCAGTTGTGCCATAGTTATCTCCGTGGGAAGTTCGTTAGAACCAGGGACGCCAGATCCATACCAAACTGTGCGCAAAGAACGCGCCCACAGCCCACAACAGGTATCCCTTGATGTAGTAGCCGTGGAATTCTTGGCACTCTTCGTCCGTCAGACCCGACGGATTAGCGGTTTGAGCCATATTTAATACCTCACTTGAAAAGCCTTTCGGCTACACCGTACCTTGCAAGAGTACGGAACGAACTGCCACGGCGCAGTTAACGCCATTGCAGACTAGGCGTCCGCGGAACGGGCGCTTGCCCCGGTTACCTGCCACAGAAGCAACGCTTTTCATGCGGCGACTCCCGTTTTGGGTAACTTGAACAACTCTGAGAATCGATTTGCCTCTACTTGGGGGCGACCGGTCTCGCGTGCATCGCGCTCGGCGCGGTCACGTATTTGCTTGGCGGCAGAGATCCTCACCAGAACTGGCTCAGCCGCTATCATTTCTTCCAGAAGTGCATGGGCTTGCGGCTCCCAGGGCAATGGTTTTTCCGAGGCCACGCGGCTGGGCGTGGCGTCGATCTTGTCCAGCTCTGTGCCCAGCGGCAGGATGTGGAACAGCGCATCAAACAGCGCGTTGCAAAACTCCTGAATGATGTACGTGGCTCCTGCGTACCCCATGAACGGCGTGCCGGTATGGCGACGAATGATGGGAAGCGGGAACGACGCCGGGATAAAGGTGGCCTTCATCATCTGGCCACCTCCGCATTCGGCCAAATAGATGCGCTCGTTGTAGCTGCCGTACATCACCAGCGGCGTTTTCGAGGCGACCAACCGGCGCACTTCGGCGTTGTCGGTTTTTTCACCTGGACAGCGAGCCACCGCAAAGTTGCAGGGCAGGCCCATTTCATCTTCCAGGAAATGGCGGATACCGCGGGTATAGGTCTCGTTGGCCACTACTGCGAAGCTGGCGGTGCCAAAGAAGTCCTGGGTTACCGAGCGCCACAAATCCCAGATGGGTTTGATGGTCGTGTGCTTTTCGCGCTCGATAAACGGTTCGGGATCCAGTCCCAGCAACTCGCCCAGTTTGCGCAAAAACTTGGTGGTACTGTGCAGGCCGATAGGCGCCTGAAGGTAAGGACGTTCCAGTGCCTCGCACAGCATGCGCCCGAACTCGCGGTACATGCAGACATTGACATCAGATTCCACCAGGCGTGACACATCGGCCAGGTGACTGCCCAGCGGAAAAACCATGTTGATTTCAGCGCCGATGCCTTGCACGAGACGGCGAATCTCGGCCAGGTCACTGGGGGAGTTGAACGTGCCGTAACAGGGGCCGATGATGTTGACTCGGGGCTTTTCGCCGACCGGCCGCTCGGCAAACGGCTTGCGAGCCGGCACATGCTTGAGCCCATACTCGGACCACAGCCAGAACATGGCACGGTTGGCGCACTGCCATTGGTCTTCGTCAATCGTTCGGGGCAGGAACCGCATGATGTTGGTGCCCGCCGGTGTCACGCCACCACCAATCATCTCGGCGATCGAACCGGTCACCACCACCGAAGGCAGGTCCGGGTCCAGCGCGGCATGTGCCCGGCGCATGGAACCTTCAGTACCTTCGCGACCCAACTGCTCCTCGGCCAGACCGGTGACCACAATCGGCAACTCATGCGGCGGCAAGGCATCGGTGTAATGCAGCACCGAAGTCACTGGCAGATTCTCGCAACCTACAGGCCCATCAATCACCACTTGCAGGCCCTTGATGGCGGTGAATACATACACCGCCCCCCAGTAACCTCCAGCGCGATCGTGATCCAGAACCAGCATTTACATCATCTCCTCGGCTTTGCGCTTTTTCGCAAGCTTTACGGCCTGCCGACGCTGCTCGGCCTTGAACTCGGGGCGATCTTTCGGGACCCCGTTGGCAGCCTCCCAGACACCGGACGAATGCCCCTGGCCCACTGAGCCGAAGAACTCTTTCATCTCGTCAAAGCGGTGCTTGTTACCAATGGCATTGTTGATAACGGTAGCCAGTGAACCAGCGCCTCCAGGACCCATCAAGGGCCGGGCAGAAATAAGGTTGGTGAAATAGAGCGATGGAATCGTAAGCTCTTTGGCAGCCTGCACGATGGGCGTGGTGCCAATCGCCAGGTCGGGCTTGAACTCATGCATCGCTGCAAGGTCCTGTTCCAACGAAGCGCGAAACTGGACCATCACGCCCTTGCTTTGCAGCCATTGAACATCGGCCTCGTTCCACGGAGTGCGTGGACAGGCGCTGCCGACATAACGCAGGTCTGCACCGCTTTCAACCAGAAGGCGACCGACCAGCAATTCAGAGCCCTCGTAGCCACTCAGCGTAATGCGGCCCTTGATCGGCATGCGGCCGAGCGCGCCGCGAATGGCCGGCAAAAACTTGTTCTTGGCTGAATCGATCTTGTCTTGTGCCACATTGGTTGCGACCCCAATGGCTTGCATCCAGGCTTCGGTGCCTTCGTAGCCCACGGGCGCCGAGCCAACCATCGTACGGCCTGCGGCCTCGAACTCCCGCACACTGGCGGTATAGAAAGGGTGGATCGCGGCCACCGCCGCACAGTCCAGCGCAGCATATAGCTCTCGCCATTCCCGGGTCGGCACCACGGGGCCAGCGGCCAGACCCATCGGCTCCAGCATCATGCCGATGATGACGGGATCTGCTGGAAACACTTCGCCCAGAATCGTGATGGTGGGCTTATCGGATTTGCCGGCGCGAGGGCTTTGAACCGGGCCCGCTTCGGCTTCGCCGCGCGCGTAGCGCAGCATGGCACCCGCCAAGACGTCTTTGGCTTCAGCATGGGTAGGCACACCAAAGCCAGGCACGTCGATACCGATGATGCGAACACCGTTGATCTCTTTGGGGAGAATCTGCAGTGGCACACCACTGGCTGTGGGCACGCACAAGTTGATGATGATGATGGCGTCATACAACGCCGGATCCGCTTGCTGATAAACCGACTCACGGATATCTTCAAACAGTTTGCCGGTCACCAGCGATTCAGAATTGAAAGGCACATACCCCACACTGCGCCGTGCCCCGTAAAAGTGCGACGTGAACGTCAAGCCGTAAACACAGCACGCTGAGCCCGACAAAATCGTCGCGGTGCGGCGCATCCGCAGACCCACGCGCAGGGAGCCAAAGGCTGGGCACATGCTTTGGGGCTGGTCGTGCGGACCGGCCTTGGCATCACGTGGATAGTCCTGCGCATACTGATCCAGAATCTCAGACTTGCCCGCCGACTTGGCGGCCGCCAGCATGGCCTCGCCACCGGAGTGGCAGCCCATGCCATCGCCTTCCAGAGCCGTTTGGATCGGCTTGTCCGGCATGGGAATAATGGGGATGACTTGGCTCATGGGGTGGTGCTCATCAGACTTCGTCGTAAACCACTTCGAGGGTTTCCTTGACCAGCTCTTTTTTGCCACACATGTCGAACTGTGTCGCTGGCTCGAGCACCACATTGCGGCCTACCGCGGAGGCCGAGAACAGGCCCAACAACTCGTCTTGCGACATGGGTTTCGGGCGCATGGGCAACGAGGTGCCGACGTTGGCTGCCAATTCGGCGAACATGGGGCCCCAAACCGAATCGGGCCGGCCGATGATTTCATAGCTGGCGCTCTTGCGGCGGATGTCTTCGTTGGCTGGAATGGTGGACAGCACCGGGATGCCGACATGGGTGGCGAAAGCGGCCGCCTCGCCGGTGCCGTCATCGCGGTTGATCACCATGCCGGCCACGCCGACATTGCCACCGAGTTTGCGGAAATACTCCACCGCAGAGCAGACGTTGTTCGCGACGTACAAAGACTGCAAATCGTTGCTGGCCACCACGATTACCTTCTGGCACATGTCACGCGCAATGGGCAATCCAAAGCCGCCACAAACCACGTCACCCAGAAAGTCGAGCAACACGTAGTCAAAGCCCCAGTCGTGAAACCCGAGTTTCTCCAGTAGTTCGAAGCCGTGGATGATGCCGCGCCCACCGCAACCCCGCCCCACTTCGGGCCCGCCGAGTTCCATGGCGTACACGCCATCGCGCTTGAAGCACACATCGCCAATCGCAACAGCCTCACCGGCGAGTTTTTTCTTGGACGAGGTCTCGATGATGGTGGGGCACGCCCTGCCTCCGAACAGCAGCGAGGTGGTATCGCTCTTGGGGTCGCAGCCGATGAGAAGTACTTTCTTGCCCTGCTGCGCCATCATGTAACTGAGATTGGCCAAGGTAAAACTCTTGCCGATGCCGCCCTTGCCGTAGATGGCGATGATTTGGGTTTCCTTGGTCGGCGCGCCTGTATGCACTGCCGGGGGTTCAACGGCTGCTTCCTGCCGCAGGCGTTCGACAAACTTCACAGGTTGCGAATTTTTTTCAACAGAGGTAGTCATGCGTTTGCGCTCCAATCGAGAATCATCTTCAGGCAGGCAATGTCGCCAAAGGCTGTCTCGTAGGCCTTGGTTGCGCTGGCCGGCGACTCGCAATGGGTGATCAAGCCGTCGAGTGAGAGTCGCCCACTGTTGATCAACTCGGTGACAGCGATCAGGTCCGGTTTCTTCCACTGCGCGGCAACACGGATTTGTGCTTCACGCATGAATGCCGGGGCATACGCAAAGTGCAGGTCCTGTTTGTAGAAACCGGCGAGAACAACCTCTCCACCCGGCGCAATACGCCCAATGAGGGTATCCAGCAATTTGGAGTCGCCACTTACGTCGTATATGGCGTTGTAATCCTTGCGGGGGTCGGCATCGGGGTGAACCACCTGGTAGCCCTGCGCCCCCGCCATTCGCCCGGCTTGTGTTTCCCATACGGTTGGCGCGGGCCCACCGGCTTCCACGGTCATGCGCGCAAGCAGGCGCCCCATGACGCCATGACCCACGATCAGATCCGGCGGACGGATGACGGGGCGTGTGCCTCCGCACGCTACGGCGTGGTAGGCCGTAGCCGCCAGCGCTATCAGTACAGCCTGCGCGCCCAAAGACTCATTGACCGCAACAGCACGGTCATGTGGAACGATGAGGTCTGACGCGGACCCTCCGAATAGGCTGCGCACACCCTGCAGGCAGTTTGCGCCGGGCACAAACACGCGCTGACCTATCTGGACCGAGGTGTCGCCGCCAGTTCTGACGACCCGTCCGACCGTTTCATAGCCGGGCACCAATGGGTATCCCATGCCAGGAAACGCCGGCATGCTGCCATCCCAGAGGAGTCGTTCGGTACCGGTGCTGATACCGGTGTACTCCACTTTGACCTGAACTTGGCCATCAGAGAGCTCGGGCAAATTCAGCGCACGAATCGAAAGATGCTGTGGCTGGTCGAAAACGATGGCTTGTGCTTTCATGATTTGATTTTTGATCTGACAGTTCACGATGTCAAGCAATCGTTACAGTATTTGATACGCATTAGGGTAAACACTTATCTTTTCCGCGCAATGAGGATGCGTGTGTGAATGGGCATGGCGTTAGAGAGCAACTTGATCTGGCTAAACCCGGCCTCTGCCAACATGCAGGAGAGTTTTTCCGCGGTACGCAGCTGACCTTCACCCATTGCCATCAGGTAGAAATGAAAATACGCGTCGCTTGCGCCCTGAGCCGGGTCGGTATGCGCCATGGGCTCCGCCAGCAGAAAAGTGCCGCCAATGGGCAGTGCATCAAAGACCTTGCGCAAGATGGTCCGCACGGCCGCATCAGGATGGTCATGCGCCACGCGGATCAACGTGATCAAGTCGGCTCCCGCAGGGAGTACGTCGTCAAAAAAGCTGCCCGGGGCGTACGCAACTCGTTGTCCCATTCCCAGTGCTGCATGGTGTTGCTGCGCAACAGGCAACACCGACGGTAGGTCAAACAGGGAGAAGGTCAAATGGCTTTCCCGCAATGCCAACGCCGCCACAAACTGCCCTTTCCCTCCCCCCACGTCCAGTACACGACGATGGTTCCCGAAGTCGTACGACCGCAGCAACTCCTGCACAACAAAGTTCTGGGAACTCGCCATCAGCTGGGAGTAGCGCTTGGCATGGGTGTCCTGCACAGTGCCATCGTGGGTCGCGTCCGCCTGCGCATAGGGCCAGTACTGCGCCATATGTCCACGCCCGGTGTCGCGCAGAAAATCCACT
Organism: Burkholderiales bacterium; assembly: GCA_038247175.1. Lineage (GTDB taxonomy): Bacteria > Pseudomonadota > Gammaproteobacteria > Burkholderiales > Burkholderiaceae_C > CAISIP01. The sequence continues at coordinate 17,113 of JBBRVD010000017.1, forward strand.
GGCTCCAGCATGTCCCGGTAAAGCAGGTTGTTGTGCTCCACCATGGCCTGTATGCCGGGGTGCGCCGCAATCGGTGCGCCGAGCGGCCCCAGGGCATACCTTCCTGCGCTGCGTCGTTGCAACAGCTGCAATGCCACCGCAGACTGCACCAACCGCTGCAGTGACTCAGCAGGAATCTGCGTGCGCGCCGCCAGTTCCTCAATGGTTGCGGGCGCCTTTTGAACGATCGTGAAGACATTCAGCTGGACGCAGGCGAGCACGACCTGCGAATGCACGAACCCGGCCATGAGATCAAAAACCTGTTGCGTCCTTCGTCTGACGACCCAGCGGGTCAGTGGGTTTGACAATGCCCAGCTGTAGCCACGGGGCGTCATCATCCAGCGGTTCAGGCGGTCCCGCGATTTCTCCCACCAGCGACCTTCTATCGGGCTTGGCACAGTAGGGTGTGCGACTTCAAGGTCACTCATCCAAGCGCCAGTTTGCATGCCGGCAAAGCAGACGTCACACGGTAGTTGGTCCGCGTTTCGATCGGCACGAGGCGCTCGGCCTCTTGGCGCACCATGTCCTGCATCAAGGCCCGACTGGCGCACTTCGGCACGCTCGACACCGCTTTGTCCATCAGCCCTTCAAAATACCGCACCGCACCTCCCAGCCCCAGCGCACTGGCTGAACTGGGGCGTCCGTTAAGCACATCCTGTCCAGTCGGCTTTCCCAACATTTCCGCCTGCCCCAGAACATCACGGATGTCATCGGCCACCTGATAGGCTTCGCCCAGGTGCGCACCCAGGGCAATCCAGGGCTTGGGGTCCGCATCGCAGGCGAGTGCGCCGGCACACGTGGATGCCACGAACAAGGCGCCTGTTTTCGCACGTTGGTATTGGCCCAGATCGGCAGTAACCTCGCACTCCCATGCCTGGCCGGCCACAATACCGCTGGGCAGGCCAACGCCGGACGTCAAGTTCTGCATCAGTCGCGCCAGCCGCTTGGGCTGCTCCATCCCTGCGTTCAACAGGACCTGGTAAGCCATCACAATCAGCGCGTCGCCAGTCAGCAGCGCAAGGGGTTCTCCAAAGGCCTTGTGAACCGTCGGCTTGCCGCGCCGCGTATCCGCGTTGTCGAAGGCGGGCATATCGTCATGAACCAACGAAGCGCAATGCATCAGCTCAATGGCCACCGCCGCTGCGTTGGTCAACTCCGGGTTTTTGTCGCCACATGCAATCGCCACTGCCATTACCAATTGCGGTCGGATACGGGCACCACCAGAAAAAACGGCATGGCGCATTGCCGCGAGCAGTCTCGGCGGTGAAATTGGGTCTGCCGCACGATCAAAATGGATGTGTAGTGACTTGTCGATACGCAGAAAAAGGCTCATACTCCGGCTCCTTTCACAGGGTGTCAACGAAAAATGACACTTTGTGGTGTCAATATACACAAACACAAAAAAGTGTCAATTCTTTTATACACTTGCTTAGGCGGCTATGGCGCTAAAGGCAATGGGCATGGGGATTGGGTTTGGAGTCTTTGAACTGGTGTCTGGCATCTGGCATCTTCAGGATCTCAAGCGAGAAAGGCACAAGCGCAAAGAAGAAGCGTTGGCCTCAAAGCCTAGCCACCCACCTTGGATCCGACACCCGAAGACCGGAGTCGTATCGCTACGCGCATGCTGACGCACTACAACAGGAGTGCCTGAGCCGCTTCGAAACTGTCACCGCACCATTTCGGACGCATCCGGTATTGCAAACGCCCGCTGGCGGCCCATCGCAATGGACGGCGAAACGAAAATGGCGATCTGACAATGGATCCAGACGGATCGAATATCGGCCGACAACCGAAAGGCCAACGTGCCGGTGGCGGCTGTTCATTGCAGCGGCAATAGGTGGTGCCGCCGCGCCAGTGCGTCTGGAGCCTGATCCCCACTGGCTCGGCGACGTGTCCGGCCGCGTGCAGGATGAAGCCCTGATGGCAAGCGCACAGGGCCTGGGCGCGCGCAGGGTTTCGCGGCATCGCTGCTTGCAAGGTGTCCACCTTCTGGCATTCGCGCGGGCCAGAACCGATGCGGTCAGCGCAGGCTGCAACCTGTAGCGGCCTGCGCGTGAGCGTCTCGTTCAGGCCGACGTCGCTGTCAGCCAGGTAGGCGTCTCCCAGCTCCTGGATGAACACGCCATGGCGCTGCAGTCAACGCATCGCCTTGCTCGCCATGCGCAGGATATCTCCAGTGAGTTGCCGTCGCCGTTCATGTCCAGCATGGCGACCAGACCGCCAAGGCGACCAGCAACCGGCCCGCCGCCCGCGGGCAGCACCGGCGCCACCCCCCAGCAGGCCACCGAGCATTCCCTCCAAGCCACCCGGACCACTTGCGGAGTCTCGCGCTGAGCGCCGCGAGGCCCTGTTTGGCCATGTAGCCCGCCACCAGCATGGCCAGCATCGGCAGCATCTGCTTGAGCATGCCCGCGTCCAGCCCGGTCTGTGCGCAAGCGCTCTGCGCCACCGAGCAGCTGACGTCTTTGGAGCCAAATATCTGCCCCAGCACGTCGTTGCCCAGGCGCACATCGGTGGGCTGGGGTGACAGCACCTGGTAAAGGAGGCCGACCCGCCCAACTGGCCGAGCAGTCCGGCGAGGCCTTGCGGGCCGCCGACGGGCGACGACCGGGCCTGCTTCTTGAAGCCACCCAGGATGGCGGGCAACAAGGCATCGGCGCCGGTGGCCACGTCGCCCTGGCTCACGCCCAGGTCGCGCGCCACGGATTGAATGTCCCCCATCTGGGCCAGGAGGTCGGTCATCTGCATGGGACCATCCGCAATATGTGCTGGCCGCTCAATCCAGCAGTTCCTTGGGTATGTTGCCGCCGTTCGCCGCGATGTGGCCCAGCACGTTGCGATGCAGCCACAGGTTCATCTTCGCCGAATCGCCCATCAGTTCGGTGGGACAAAACAGTTCTTTGGCGAGCGCCTTGCGGGCATCGAGGCTGCTGTCGATGTCCAGCAGCTTGAGCAGATCGACGATCGAGGTGCGCCAGTTCAGCTTCTGCGGATTCGCGGCGGCGCGCGCCTCCAATTGCTTGAGTACATCGACCACGGCGATCGGATTGACCACCTCGGCTGCGGCTGGCGCCAGGGCCACCGACGCCGGGGCCGCCGCCACAGCAGGTGGGGGCGTGGGGGCCAGGGGTGCTGTCTCGCCATCACCAATACCCAACTTGCCCAAGATTTTTGCAAAGAATCCCATGGTGTTTCCTCCTTGAGCGGGCGTGCGCCGCGGCCCCGCCGAATTGCAGGGCCTTGCATCAGTCGACCGCCAAAGCATGGTAACGCGCGATGCAGTCGTCATCGTGACCACAGGGGTACCAGGTGGTGACAGCCCCGGCGCCAACAATGTCGGGCGCATCGATAGCGCCTCAAGCGGTACCGATGCCGAGCAGAACCCGCGCGACGCAGTTTGCTTGGTACACGACAGCAAATGCGCCCGCGCCAAGCCGGTATGCTCGACGACGTACCAAAGGAACCCGCATGACCCAGGACCTGCTCACCGACGTCGAAAACGGTATCGCCACGTTGACGATGAACCGGCCCGCATCGCGCAACGCGATGACGCGCGATATGGTCAACGCGATGCATGCGGCCCTGACCGGCTACGCCACCGACCCGACAATCCGGCTGGTCGTGTTGACCGGTGCCGCAGGTGCGTTCTGTTCCGGTGGCGATGTCAAGGATTTCGCGCTGGCCGCGGTCAGCGGGGTTGCGCCGATGGGCTTCGATCAGCGGGTGAGCGATCTTCGCTTGCGCACGGAAGTGTCCCGATTGCTGCATGAAATACCCAAACCCACGTTGGCGGTGCTGCCGGGTCCGGCGGCTGGCGCCGGCCTTGCGTTGGCGTTGGCCTGCGACCTGCGCCTGGCCTCGGAAGATGCCAAGATGACCACCGCCTTCTCGAAGTTGGGCTTGTCGGGCGATTTCGGCGGCAGTTATTTCATCAGCCATCTGGTGGGTGCGTCCCGGGCCCGCGAGTTGTACTTCACCGGCCGGGTCGTGCTGGCCGACGAGGCCCTGCGCATCGGACTGGTCGATCGGGTCGCCCCGGCTGCGCAACTGACACAGGTTGCGCAGCAATGGACACAGGAACTGGCTGCCTTGCCGACGGTGGCCCTGGGCTACATGAAACGCAATCTGAACCTGGCTCTGCGCGCATCTTTGTCGGACGTGCTCGACGCCGAAGCCGTGCACATGGTTCGCACGTTCGAGACCGCCGATCACAAGGCCGCGGCGGTCGCGTTTGCCGACAGGCGCAAGCCCGACTTCAACGGGCGCTGAGTCACTACGAGCGCGATGGCAGGCCGGGCATCACCGCCCGTGGAATGCCCCGGGCGCGGTGCTCATGTGTTCTGGATATGCGCCTGCAATCCCCTGCGCGGTGACGGCCCGACCGCAGGAGCAAAACCCACCCGCGCCCACATCTGGATGGTCTGCGCTGGCGCTGGCGCAGTGAGCAAGGCCCGGATTTCGGCATATGGCCCCGCCTGCTCCGGGTACTCCTGCAGCGCCTGCTGCAGAGGCTGCATCGCAACACCTTGCGCCGTTGCGGCCAGTTGCACCCGAGCGTCGGCGCGTCCAGCGTTGACCTGGGTAACGCGGTCGTTGCCTTGGGTCACCACCCACAGGAATCCAGGCGTGGATGCAATCTTCTCGTCAAAGTCCTTGATCTGGCTGGTGGTGGCAAAGTCGTCCGGACCAGGCGCCTGGCTGCGGTTGAACAGGCCCAGGCGGTCCATCCAGACCACCATCGGATCCATCAGCGACAGGCCATCCCGGTGCCGGGCCACCTCGGCAGCGCCGACCCGCAACACCTTGAACGACTCCAGTATGGCGCGTGGTGTGCGCAACTCGATGGCCCAGGCCTGCGAGGCGATCGCGCGGTGCCGCTGCAACTGCTCAGGTTGGTCCATACCCACATGGCCAAAGTGCAACCCATTGGCACCGGCGGCGGCGGCGGCGGCCATGGCCTGCCAGGCAGCCGCCGGAACCGGGCGTTGCAGGTTGTACAGGCGTCGGTTCTTATGCCTCTGCAGGAGCTGCCCGAATAGCGGATCGCGGGGGATCGAGGATTCGGGCGTCAGTCGTATACGCGCCACGGGCCGCTGGTCGATCGCCAGCGGACCGAACACGCCTTGCGGGAACAGCTCGATATCGGCACGGTGTCCGCGTTCGCGCGCCGCGATGTCCAGCAGTTCCAGCAAGGTGCCATGGCTCATCATGATCTGGCGCGAGTACGGATCGGTCTGCGGCAACAACCGCTGCGGATCGCAGCGCAACACGATCTCGCCGGGCGTGCCCAGATCGACAATCCAGGACTGCAGATTGTGCGAATGGGGTGCCAGGATGGCGTAACTCAGGATCCAGCGACGCAAGTCGCCCTCGAAGCTGCTGGGCCCGCTCCAGGCAGCCACCGCCTCGGGCGGTATGGCACTGGAGCATGCCGACAACCCGCTGGTCGCCGCCAGCACGACGACGCCTGAGGCAATACGAATGAAATTCCTGCGTTGCATGGTGAAGTTCCCGAACGGATAGGGCTGTGCATGACACGTTGTTCCGGCGGGCCAAGGCCAGGATTAGTTGTGGCCTCGCCGCTCGCGATACAAAGCTGTCCGACCAGCGGCAATTTTCGTGATGTAAGGCGCGTAGAACAATCGACAACTCTGCATATCTGCAATATAAGGATGCATAGCGCCTTCGCCACCAGCAGACCGGCCCCGATGGGCATTGCAACCTGCCCCATGGTCCTGTCAGTGCTGGCAGCGCGCACACGACCAGCCGCCGCGCCGGAATGCAAACTGGCCTGGCCTGTCCTGAGGCCCGGTCATCGGGTCATGGTGGTTTACCGGACCGATGCAGCAAAATGCCAGCCACGTGCCACGTGCCATGGCCTGCGGACGTAGATGACGACCAATCAGCGGATGGGCCACAAACGCGAAAGAGCCTGCGGGTCTTGCGACCCGGCAGGCTCTCAGATCCTCTATCGCCGCTGTGAATCAGCCGCGCACTGGCCTTGCCGGGCGTGCCGGACGGCGCGCCCCGTCACGCGGGCCGAAACCGGCGCCACCGGCGTTGCTGCCGGATGGGCTGAATGCCGGGCGTTGCGGCGCCGGCTTGCCGAAACCGGGCTTTCGCGGTGCAAAGTCGTTACGCGGTGCATAGTCGCTGCGAGGAGCACTGTCATTGCGTGGTGCATATTCGCCGCGCGGCGCGCTCTCGCTGCGACGTGCGAAGTCGTTGTGCGGCGGCAATCCACCACCGTCGCGGCCCCGCGGCGGAACACCGAATTTGCGGTCACGCGATGGCGCGTTGAATCCGCCACGGCTGTCGCGGCCACCGAAGTTGGATCGCGCACGTGCAGACTCCGGCATGCGCTGCTGCGGCTCCAGACCCGGAATGGTCTCGGCCTTGAACGGCTGGCGGGTGTAGGCCTCGATGTCGAAGATCTTGCGACGGTCGCGGAACTCGGCCATCGTGACGGCCAGGCCATCGCGTCCGGCACGACCGGTGCGGCCGATGCGGTGGGTGTAGTCCTCGGCCTTCATCGGCAATCCGAAATTGAACACGTGGGTGACAGTGGGCACGTCGAGACCACGGGCTGCCACGTCGGTAGCCACCAGAATCTGCACATGACCCTCGCGCAGCGCCATCAGGCGCCGGTTGCGGATGCCCTGGTTCAAGGCGCCGTGCAAGGCCACGGCGCTGAAGCCGGCCTGCTGCAGGTCGTTGGCCAGACCGTCACATTCGATCTGCGTGCTGGCAAACACGATGGCCTGGTTGATCGTCGTGTCACGCAACCAGTGGTCGAGCAACTTGCGCTTGTGAAACGCGTTGTCGGCCCAGAACAGCACCTGCTTGATGTTCTGGTGCTTTTCCTGCGGCGAGTCGATCTGCATCCGCTGCGGCTCGCGCATCACGCGTGTGGCCAGTTGCTGGATACGCGGGGCCAGCGTCGCGCTGAACATCATCGTTTGCTTGCGCTCGATGGTCAGTTGGTTGATTTCTGCCAGGTCATCGGCGAAACCGAGGTCCAGCATGCGGTCGGCTTCGTCGACAACCAGAAATTGCACCTGCTCCAGCTTGATCTGCATCGAACGCTGCAGGTCGAGCAACCGGCCAGGTGTGGCGACGACGAGGTCGGCATTTTGCAGCCGGGCGATCTGCATTTGGTAGGGCATGCCACCAACAACGTTGGCAACCCGCAGGCCGCGGCAATGACGGACCAGTTCGATCGCGTCCTGCGCGACTTGCTGCGCGAGTTCGCGCGTCGGGCATAACACCAACGCTCCGGGGGTGGCGGCCTTGAAATTGCGACTGCTGGTCGGGTCCTTGCGCCGGGGGCGCTTGGGTGGTGCATCGCCACGGGCGGCTGCGTCCGCGCAGGCCTTGTCGAAATCCGCTCGCTCATGGTCCTGGGCCTGGGCGCGTTGCGCCAGCAAGGTGTGCAGCACCGGCAACAAGAAAGCGGCCGTCTTGCCGCTACCGGTCTGGCTCGACACCATCAGGTCGGTGAAACGCGCGCCCTTGGAGGCGTCGGACAGATCCTGCATGGCCATCGGAATACATTTCTCCTGCACTACCGTCGGCTGGGTGAAGCCCAGGTCGCGCACGGCCTGCAGCAGTTCGGGCGCCAACCCCATCTTCTGGAATCCGTTGGGCTCCTGCACGGCGTGCGCGTTCACGCTGGCTGCATCGTCAACCAGCACTTCGGCTGGCTCGGAATACTCGGCCATGGGCGCGTCAGCGGCAGGGCTCGAGGGGGCGTGGGAAAAGTCATGGTCGGACGCGGTCGCGCCGACCGCATCAAATGCGTCGTTCATATAAGCAATCTCACACGAGCACGCCGCAGGGTAAGCGGCGGTTTCGTCAATGGTCAAACAAACATCAACCATCAAACGAAACTCAGAGCCAAACTGGGTGGCCGCAACCGGGTGGTTGCACTCTTGAGGGGCTCTATAGCGGTGAGCCCGGTGTGTGAGGGGAGATGCACAAAACGCCACCGGTGGGTAGCGAAGCCGCCGATTATGGCACGGCTTCGGGTTTCTACCTAATCAAGCATGCGCAGAAAAGTTTCGCGGTAGTACACCAACTCGTCGATCGACTCGTGCACATCGGCCAGGGCGGTATGGCTTTGCTGCTTCTTGAACCCGGCGTGCAGCTGGGGACGCCAGCGCTTGGCCAGTTCCTTGAGGGTGCTGACGTCAATGTTGCGGTAGTGGAAAAACGCCTCCAGCCGCGGCATGTAGTTCACCAGGAAACGGCGGTCCTGGCTGATCGTGTTGCCACACAACGGGGACGTATTCTTGGGCAGGTAACGGGCCAGGAAATCCAGGATTTGCTGCTCGGCCTGCGCCTCGGTCAAAGTTGCGGCGCGCACCTTGTCGATCAGGCCGCTCTTGCCATGGGTACCTTTGTTCCAGGAGTCCATCTGGTCGAGCAACTCGTCACTCTGATGGATCACCAGCACCGGGCCCTCGACGCGCGGCTCAAGATCGGGCCCGGTGACGATGACGGCAATCTCGATCAGTCGCTCCCGCTGCGGATCCAGGCCCGACATTTCGCAATCGATCCAGACCAGATTCTGATCCGACTTCCCCAATTGCGCAGCGTTTGCATCCATGGCGGGGATTGTCGCCCAATCGCATCGGGGACTTGCGATTGCACCTAAACTTCTCATATGCTTTCGCCATTCCCCACCCCCCGCCGTGTTTGACGCCTCGATGCCCGAGACGGTTCTGACCGTTGCCTTCATCACCACACTGGTTGTCGGCCTGTTGTTGAAGCTCTGGCTGGCCTCCCGGCAGATCCGGCATGTTGCGAGGTTCCGAGACTCGGTCCCGGAACGCTTCAAGCGCCAGGTGACGCTGGCAGCGCACCAGAAGGCGGCCGATTACACGATCACCAAGACCCGTTTCGGACTGCTCGAACTCGCATTGGCCGCGGCGCTGGTGCTGGGCTGGACCCTGCTTGGTGGTCTGGACGCGCTCAACACGGTGCTGATGCGCCAGATCGGTCCGGGCATGATGCAGCAACTGGCGCTGCTGGCCGCCTTCGTGCTGATTGGCGCGCTGGTCGAGTTGCCGTTCGGCCTGTACCAGACCTTCGGCATCGAAGCACGATTCGGGTTCAACAAGATGACCGCGCGGCTCTGGCTGGCCGACTTGCTCAAGTCGACGCTGATCGGTGTGGCCATCGGGCTGCCGATCGCCACCTTGATACTGTGGTTGATGGGCGCTGCCGGTAGCTTGTGGTGGTTCTGGGCCTGGGGCGTCTGGATGGGCTTCAACCTGCTGTTGTTGATGATCTACCCGACCTTCATCGCACCCTTGTTCAACCAGTTCAAGCCGCTGGAAGACGAAGCCCTCAAGGCCCGCGTCACCGCATTGATGCAACGCTGCGGCTTTGCGGCCAAGGGCCTGTTCGTGATGGACGGCAGCCGACGCAGCGCCCATGCCAACGCCTATTTCACCGGATTCGGCGCGGCCAAACGGGTCGTGTTCTACGACACCTTGCTGGCCAAGCTAGCGCCAGCCGAAGTGGACGCGGTCCTCGCGCATGAACTGGGCCACTTCAAGCACCGCCACATCATCAAGCGCATCGTGTCGATGGCTGTGCTGAGCCTTGCAGGTTTTGCGTTGCTGGGATGGTTGTCGGACCAGGCATGGTTCTACACCGCGCTGGGCGTGCGCCCGAACATGCTCGACGGTGCGGCCAACGATGCGCTGGCGTTGTTGCTGTTCCTGCTGGTGATTCCGGCATTCAGCCAGTTCGTGGCACCGGTGTTCGCGCAGATCTCGCGCAACCACGAGTTCGAGGCAGATGCCTACGCGGTGGAGCAGACCAGCGGCATTGACCTGTCCACGGCGCTGCTTAAGCTCTATGAGGACAATGCAGCAACCCTGACGCCGGATCCGGTCTACGTCAGGTTCTATTATTCACATCCGCCCGCCACCGAACGTCTGGCGCGCATGGCCGCTTGAGGCCACGGAGTTCGCGATGACAAGCATGATGAAAAAGACGGATTGGTCCACGGTGCAGCGGCATGCGCTCGGCGCAACCGAGATTGTCAGCCAGTTGGCCCAGCTCGAGGGCTGGACGCTGCATGGCGAGGGGTCGGGCGTCGCAATCGAAAAGACGTTCCGGTTCGCCAACTACTACGAGACGATGGCCTTCGTCAACGCCATCGCTTTCCGTGCCCACGCGACGGACCATCATCCGGAGTTGCACGTGAGCTACAACCGCTGCGTGGTGCGCTTCAACACCCACGACGTAGGCGGCATATCGGCCAGCGACTTCACCTGCGCCGCCGCCGTGGACGCCTTGCTGTCGTGATGCTCCTGGGCAAGGTGTCCGCTTGACGGCTGGCGCCGCGATCCGCGAGGGGCTGATCGTTGCCAACTACGGTCGGCATTTTCTGGTCGAGGCGGCATCGGGCGAACGCGTCATCTGCCATTCGCGTGGCAAGAAGAGCCAGGGTGTGGTCGGCGACCGGGTGCTGTGGCAGGAATCGCGCGACGAAGGCACGATCGAGAAGATCGAACCCAGGCGTAACCTGTTCTACCGTCAGGACGAGATCCGAACCAAATCGTTTGCCGCCAACCTGGATCAGGTGTTGATCCTGATCGCAGCCGAACCCGCATTTTCGAACCAGCAACTCTCGCGCGCCCTGATAGCCGCCCAGGCCGAAGGCATTGCCCCCTTGGTGTTGTTGAACAAACGCGACCTCGCAGAGCCGTTCGAGCGTGCCTGGCAGTGGCTTGCACCGTACCGGGCGATGGGATATGCCCTCATGCCGGTGGCTCTGAAGCACGCATCGAACCAGGACCTGGCAGCGCTGAAGAGCCATCTGGATGGCAAGACCACGCTGGTGCTGGGCCCGTCAGGCGCCGGAAAAAGCACGCTGATCAACCGGCTGGTGCCGCATGCGGACGTATTGACCGGCGAGTTGTCGCAGTCCCTGCGGGCCGGCAAACACACGACAACCAGCACGACCTGGTACTGGATCGACGCGGACAAGACCAGCGCGCTGATCGACTCGCCGGGTTTCCAGGAGTTTGGTTTGCGCCATATAGACCCGATGCGGCTGGCGCGTTACATGCCCGACCTGGCTGCCCATGCCGATGATTGCCGGTTCTACAACTGCACCCACCTGCACGAGCCTGGCTGCGCGGTCATCGCAGCCTGCCAGAGCCAGGGGGACGCGACAGCCATCAGCCCGCAGCGATACCGGATCTACACCGAGCTTTTCGCCGAGTTGTCGCAGTCACGCTATTGAGGCGCATATCGCGCGCTCGCTGCCAGATCAGCCAAGCAGACGCGCCAGGCTGAGCAAGGCCAGCAGCACCATCCACATGACGACCGTGCGCCAGACCAGGCCGACGACGACTCGTAGGTGGCCGACCTCCGCCTCCCCTCCGACGTCACTGGCAAAGGAAGCTGCAGGCACGCCGGTATCGGGCTGCTCCGGGCCCGGACGGGAAATCGGCTGGGTCGACGACCCCAGCCGGATATTGATGGCTCCGGACGTGGACGCCAGAATGACACCATCATTCGTGGCTGAACCCAGGCGCTCGTAATTGCGCCAGTTGTCGATCGCATCCTCGAAGCTGCCGACCACGGCGAATCCGACAGCCGTGATCCGTGCTGGCAGCCAATCCATCCAGGCCCACATCGTGAGTGCAACACCCTGCAATGCAGCGCTGATGGGCCGTACCCGCGCAGCCTTTTCGCGCGCCCAGTAACGGGGAACGAACTCGCTCAGACGATAGAGCACAGCACCCAGCGGCCCGAGTCCGAGCGCAGCCAGGATGGAGAACCAGGCCAACACGCCAAACACATGCCGGTGCGCCGCGAGCACGGAATGTTCGACCACCTGCCGTACCACGTCGCTCCTGGCCAAGCCGGTAGCATCCATCTGTCGCCACTGCGCCAGCAGCGCCCGCGCAAGCGGCTCGTCACCAGCCTCCAGCGCGTCGCGAATGTCGGTGAAGTGATGGCTGAACTGCCGAAAGCCCAGCGCGAAATACAGCACAACTATGTTCCAGAGCACGGCAAAAGGCCAACCGACCAGCACGGCTAGCAGCCAGTAGACCAGCAATGCGGCGGACGACGGCAGCAAGACCGCGAATGTCCAGGCCAACCAGGCATGGTGTTCCTTGCCTGCATCGAAGGTCTGTCCGCACCAGCTGACCCAGGCCCGCAGGCCGACATGCACCGTGTTGCTCCGGCCCACTGGCCGCGCCTGTTCCAGCAGCAGTGCGATCAGGATGGCGACGAAGCTCATGACGGCATCATACTTTCACGGCGCCGCCGCCGAGCGACAGGGTGTCCCGTTATCGTGCGGCGAGAAAGCGGTAGAAGTTGCGCAGCATTCCGGCGGTCGCTCCCCAGACGAACCGCTCGGCGATACCGTCGTGGTACGGCATGGACAACCACTCGCGACGCACGCCATTCCAATCGACGGCATGGCGACGGTGGTTTGCAGGGTTCATCAGGAATGCCAGGGGGACCTCGAAAATCTCATCGACCTCGTATGGATTGCGGGCAAACGCAAACCCTCCACGCAGCAACCCGACGACCGGGGTGACGACAAACGCGCTGCCAGTCCGGTAGATCGGTAATGTGCCCAGCACGTCGACAAATTCAGGCTGCAGACCGATCTCCTCATGCGCCTCCCGTAACGCGGTCTCGATCAGATCGTGGTCTTGCGGATCCTGCCTGCCCCCGGGAAAGGCGATCTGCCCGGAATGGGTCGAAAGATGCACGGTTCGCTGGGTCAGCAGCACCATGGGCTCGTCGCGCTCCACGATCGCCACCAGCACCGAGGCGGCCGCAGGGGATCGATCGGTGAATCGGGGCTCAACCAGCAGTTCCGGCTCCCACGACACCGGTCGCTGGAAACGCGCGCGCAGCGCCGGCAAGGTCAGGTCGGCCGGCGGGACCGGCGGCAGATGCACGTCGATGCCGACGACCGGCACGGTGTGCGGATCAAACCCGGGCAGGCTCGACAAGCTGTTGATGCTGGAATTAGTGGACAAGCGTGCGGTGCGGAAACGAAAAAGCCGCCTGGCACGGATGCGAAGGCGGCTGGTTTCGGCGCGATCGGCTGGGATCAGGCGCTCGCTGCAACCTTCTTCGGTGCCAGCTTTTCCTTGATGCGCGCCGAACGCCCACTGCGGTCACGCAGGTAATACAGCTTGGCACGACGTACGTCGCCGCGGCGCTTGACTTCGATACCGGCAATCAAAGGGCTGTAGGTCTGGAAGGTACGCTCAACGCCTTCGCCGCTGGAGATCTTGCGAACAATGAACCCGCTGTTGAGGCCGCGGTTGCGCTTGGCAATCACGACACCTTCGTAGGCCTGCAGGCGCTTGCGGGTGCCTTCGACGACCTTGACGCTGACGATCACGGTATCGCCAGGTGCGAAATCGGGAATGGTTTTGCCGAGGCGAGCAATTTCTTCTTGCTCGAGGGTTTGGATCAGATTCATGATTTCCTCAAATGATCGTGTTTGCGCCAGCGTCGACATGACGCGCAGGACCTGCTCGCGCAAAACGCGGCATGACGGCCAGACAGAGGATCGGGTAGCCCGGCATTATAGTCAGAAAGTGCCGCCGCTCAACCGGCGCCAGGTGAACGCTTTGCCAGGCAGTCTTCATCCTGCAGGCTCAGCCGCCCCGCCACCCGGGCGCGCGCAATAAGTTCAGGACGCAGGCGCTGGGTCAGCAGCAGGCTTTGCTCGCGCCGCCAGCGTGCAACCTTGCCATGATGCCCGGACAGCAGCACATCGGGCACTACCGCGTCCTTCCAGGTCTCCGGCCGCGTGTAGTGCGGACAGTCGAGCAGGCCATCGAGCGCCGTGTTGAAACTGTCCTGCTGATGGCTGGCCGCGTCGCCCAGCACACCAGGCTGCAACCGGGCCACTGCGTCGAGCAAGGCCATGGCGGCGATTTCTCCACCGGACAGCACAAAATCGCCCAGGCTGATCTGCTCGTCGACACACGCGTCGATGAATCGCTGGTCCACCCCTTCGTAACGTCCACAGACCAGGATCGCCCCTGTGCTTGCAGCCCATCGCTGCACCTGCATGTGGTCCAGGGTGCAGCCTGATGGCGAAAACAGCACAATGGGTGCGGCATCTTGGCGCGTGGCGCGAACCTGCTGCAGGCTTTGCGCCAACGGCTCGGCCAGCATGACCATTCCAGGCCCACCCCCGAACGGCCGGTCATCGACCCGCTGGTAATTGCCTGACGCGAATGTCCGCGGATTGGTGAGCACCACGTCGATCAGGCCGGACTCGTATGCACGCCGGGTCACTCCGGCTTGCAAGAACGGCCCGAACAACTCGGGAAACAGCGTGATGACGTCGAATCGCATGGACGGACCGGTTCAATAGTCGGCCTGCCAATCCACCGTGATGCGCTTCTCGTCCAGATCGACCGCATCGACATAGACCGCGACGAATGGAATCATGCGCTCGAGCAACGCATCACCGCATGGATACCGCAGCACCAGCACGACCTGCGCGGCAGTCTGCAGCAACTCCTTGACATGGCCCAGCGAGTCGCCCTGCCGGTTGACCACCTCCAGGCCGATCAGATCAACCCAGTAGTACTCGTCCGCAGAGGTGCTCGGGAAACTCGATCGTTGCACGAAGATGCGGGCGCCACGCAAGGCCTGCGCCGTGTCGCGGTCATCGACACCATCGACCTGTGCAACCACTGTGCCGGAGTGCTCGCGGGCTTCTCGCACGCGCAGTAGTGCCGTTCCGTCAAAAGCCTTGGGGCCCCTGTCGGACGGCTGCACATACCATCGTTTGGAAGAAAACAGCGCCTGCGGGTCTGCACTGAAGGGCAGGACCTTGATCCAGCCCTTGACGCCCCAGGCGTCGCCGATGCGGGCCACTTCGACAGCATCGGGCGGGAGATCAACCGGGTCCAGCACCATGGGTGACCGGGAAATTGACCCGCGCCAGCACAGGCATGGCACGGGAGCGGGCTTCAGGCCGCCGCCGTGGCCGAGGCTTGCACCAGCAGGCGCTCGACGGTCGGGGAAGCCTGCGCGCCGACGCTCTTCCAGTAGGTCATGCGGTCCTGCGCAATGCGGATGCGCTCTTCGTTTGCGGTGGCAATCGGGTTGTAAAAGCCAATGCGTTCGATGAAACGCCCATCACGACGGGTGCGTTTGTCGGCAACCACGATGTTGAAAAACGGGCGTGCCTTGGCACCACCACGGGAGAGTCGAATGACGACCATGATTTATCCTTCGGGGGGTGGCAGAAATCACTTTCCACCGGAATTTCAGCGCTGAGACACGTAACATGGCCACCTGACCAGCAACACGCTGAGAAGCCGGCGATTATATAGCGGCAAGCTGCCATCCCCCAAGGCACGCACTCGGGCGACCCGCGAGGGGCGCGCCGGGAGCGGTACAACATCACACCGCCGCGCTGCCGCCATATGCGACACACCCGATCACCTCTACACCGATGAAAAACAAGACATTTGCCACCTGGCTGGCCCTGCTCGGCGGCCTGCTCGGCCTGCACCGCTTCTACCTGCATGGCTGGCGTGATGCGACAGGATGGCTACTTCCAGCGCTCAGCCTGATCGGCACGATGGGTGTGTTGCGCGCGCGCAATCTCGGCGTCGACGACCAACTGAGTTGGCTGCTGGTCCCGCTACTGGGCATCGCGATCTCGGTGTGCGCGCTGGCCACCATCATCTACGGCCTGACCGACCGGCAAAAATGGAATGCCCGGTTCAACCCATCGCAGGATGCAGAGTTCGAGGGTGGAAAAACCAGCGGCCTGACCATCCTGGCCGTCATCTGCGCCATGCTGATCGGTACGACTGCGCTGATGTCCACTATGGTGTACTGCTTCCAGCATTACTTCGAGTACCAGGCGCTGCCGCCAACCTGAACCACAACAGGCCGCGGCGCCGCGCCGTGCCGGCGGCGACGATCAGGCGGCCGCACCCTCCTTGAGCGACGCGGCCGCGTCGGTGAATTCCTCGATGCGATCGAAGTTCAGGTACTGGTAGATCGTGTCGCTGGCGGCCGTGAGCACGCCCATGTCGGCCATGTACTCGTCCTTGGTCGGAATACGCCCGAGCTTGGAGCAGATGGCCGCGAGTTCGGCCGAGCCCAGATACACATTGGCGTTCTTGCCCAGCCGGTTCGGGAAATTGCGTGTCGAGGTGCTGAACACCGTCGCGCCCTCCTTCACCTGCGCCTGGTTGCCCATGCACAGGCTGCAACCAGGCATTTCCATCCGGGCGCCCGCGGAGCCGAGCACGCCGTAATGGCCTTCCTCGCTCAGCTGCTTGGCATCCATCTTGGTCGGCGGGGCCATCCACAGCTTGACCGGGATGTCGCGCTTGTTCTCGAGCAGCTTGGAGGCGGCGCGGAAATGACCGATGTTGGTCATGCAACTGCCGATGAACACTTCATCGATGGCTGCACCCGCGACTTCGCCGAGCGTTCTGACGTCGTCGGGATCGTTCGGGCAGGCCACCACCGGCTCGTGCACGTCGGCCAGGTCGATCTCGATGACGGCAGCATAGCCAGCATCTGCATCGGCCTTCATCAGCACCGGATTCGCAAGCCAGGACTGCATCGCATGGATGCGCCGCTCGATGGTGCGCACATCTTTGTAACCGTTGGCGATCATCCACTTGAGCATGACGATGTTGCTGGTGATGTACTCAATGATCGGCGCCTTGTCCAGGTGCACGGTGCAACCGGCGGCTGAGCGTTCGGCCGACGCATCGCTCAACTCGAATGCCTGCTCGACCTTCAGATCCGGCAAGCCCTCGATCTCGAGGATGCGGCCGGAGAAGATGTTCTTCTTGCCCTGCTTGGCCACGGTCAACATGCCGGCCCGGATCGCATAAAGCGGAATCGCATTGACCAGATCGCGCAGCGTGACGCCGGGTTGCAGCGAGCCCTTGAAGCGCACCAGCACGCTCTCGGGCATGTCCAGCGGCA
>JBBRVD010000018.1:0-33334 GCA_038247175.1 Burkholderiales bacterium
AGGTTCATATGAGCCGCCGGGCCGCCCCAAGGCGAATCGCTCCGCAGTGCGAAGCACGAAGGAGGTTCATATGAGCCGCAAGAGCATCCCCTACACCTCCAGCCCGCTGCTGACCAGCCGCACGCCGGTCTGGCGCAGCAAGTTGATCGTCGCCGCGGTCGCGATCGGCTTCCTCGGGTTGGCCGGTCGGGCGGTGTACATCCAGGTCGTGGCCAATGACTTCTTCCAGCGCCAGGGCGAGGTGCGTTTCGCCCGTACGCTGGCGCTCCCGGCCAACCGCGGCCGCATCATGGACCGCAACGGGTTGATCCTGGCCTCGAGCGTGCCGGCACCGAGCATCTGGGCCATTCCCGAAGACGTGCCACGCGAGCCGGCCAAGCTCCAGCAACTGGCCAAACTGCTCGACATGCCGCTGGCCACGCTCGAACGCAAGCTCGAGGACGAGGACAAGACCTTCGTGTGGCTCCAGCGCCAGGTCGACGAATCGATCGGCAAGCAGATCGCCGCACTGGAGATCAAGGGCATCTACCAGCGCAAGGAGTACCGCCGCGAATATCCGGAAGGACCAGCCGCTGCGCATATCGTGGGCTTCACCAACATCGAGGACAAGGGCCAGGAGGGTATCGAACTGGCATTCGACCGGGCGCTGGCCGGGCGCGCCGGTTCACGCCGCGTCATCAAGGACCGGCTGGGTCGCGTCGTCGAGGGGGTTGGCGAGCAGGTGCCACCGGTCGATGGCAAGGATATCCAGCTGAGCATCGACAGCAAGATCCAGTTCTTCGCCTACCAGAAATTACGCGACGCGGTGACGACGCACAAGGCTCGCGGCGGCAGTGTGGTGGTGCTCGACACCATGACCGGTGAGGTGCTGGCGATGGCCAACTACCCGAGTTTTGCACCGGATGACCGGCGTAACCTGACCGGCGAACAACTGCGCAACCGGGCCTTGACGGATGTGTTCGAGCCGGGCTCGACGATGAAGCCGATCACTGCCGCGATGGCGCTGCAGGCGGGCCGCGTGACGCCGCAGACGCTGATCGAGACCGGCCCCGGACGCTACACCATGGCCGGCTTCACGATCCGTGACACGCATGACTACGGTACGCTGACGGTCGAGGGGGTGATCCAGAAATCGAGCAACGTCGGCGCCATCAAGCTGGCGCAGAAAATGAGCCCACGCGAAATGTGGGACACCTACACCCTGCTCGGTTATGGCCAGAAACCGCAATTGGAGTTTCCCGGCGCAGTCACCGGCAGACTGCGTCCGTGGAAGACCTGGCGTCCGGTCGAGCAGGCCACGATGTCCTACGGCTACGGCCTGTCCGCATCCTTGTTCCAGATGGCGCAGTCGTACACCGCGTTCGCGCACGACGGCCAGGTCATCCCCGCCACGATTCTCAAGAGCACCGAGCCAGCGACCGGCACCCAGGTTTTCTCGGCGCAAAACGCCGCCGCGGTGCGCAAGATGCTACAGATGGCGGCCGGACCCGGCGGTACCGGCCAGCGGGCGCAGACCATTGGTTATTCGGTCGGCGGCAAATCCGGCACCGCGCGCAAGCAGGTGGGCAAGGGTTATGCCACGGACAAGTTCCGCGCCTGGTTCACCGGCATGGCGCCGATCGAGCGGCCGCGCATTGTCGTGGCGGTGATGATCGATGAGCCGAGCAACGGCAAATACTACGGCGGCGAGGTCGCGGCGCCGGTATTCAGCGAGACCGTGCAGCAGGCCTTGCGGCTGATGAGTGTGACGCCCGACATGGCCGTCAAGCCACAGATTGTCACAGCCGTGGAGGAGAGCCTGTGATGCGGGAACTGCACTCCCCAGCCACCGCCGCGACCTGGTTGCTTGGCCAGGTAACCGGTACGCTGCGCAGTGACAGCCGCCAGGTCGCGCCGGGCGACGGCTTTCTCGCCTG
The DNA here is from genome assembly GCA_038247175.1 of Burkholderiales bacterium. Classification (GTDB taxonomy): domain Bacteria; phylum Pseudomonadota; class Gammaproteobacteria; order Burkholderiales; family Burkholderiaceae_C; genus CAISIP01. Next base: position 1,917 of record JBBRVD010000018.1, read on the forward strand.
GCCCGGCGCCGCGCACGATGCGCGCGCTCATGTGTCGGCCGCGCTGGCACAGGGTGCCGCAGCCTGCCTGGTCGAGCGTGCGGGGGCTGAACCGTTCAACCTGCAGGACGCGCGAATAGCCGGCTACACCGGCCTGCGCACGGCCAGCGCGCTGGTGGCCTGCGCGTATTTCGACCATCCTTCACACGCACTGCCGGTCATCGCCGTGACTGGCACCAACGGCAAGACGTCCACCGCCTGGTGGCTGGCCCAGGCCTTGTCGAGCCGCCAGGTTGACCCGCCGCAGCCATGCGCCATGATCGGCACGCTGGGCATCGGCCAGCCGCCGCCCCCCGGCCAGGACACGGCCCAGACGCCGTTGCAGGCCACGGGCCTGACGACGCCCGACCCGGTGTTGCTGCAGGCCAGCCTGCGCCGCTTCGCCAATGCCGGCATGCGCGCCTGCGCGCTGGAAGCCTCGTCGATCGGCATCGACGAACACCGGCTCGATGGCACCCGTGTGCACACGGCCGTATTCACCAACTTCACGCGAGACCACCTGGACTATCACGGCTCGATGGAGGCCTACTGGCAATCCAAGGCGCGACTGTTCCAGTGGCCTGGCCTGGCCGCGGCGGTGGTCAACATCGACGATGCCAAGGGTCGCGCGTTGTTGCAGCTACCGGCGCTGCAGGCACTTGACGTGTGGACGGTGTCCTGCCAGATACCGGCGCGGCTGCAGGCGCAGGCGATCACGGTCGGCGCGGCAGGCCTGGAGTTCGACGTTCTCGAGGGCGCGCAGCGCGAGCGGCTGCGCACGCAGCTGATCGGTCAGTACAACGTCGGCAACCTGCTCGGTGTGATCGCCGCGATGCGTTCGCTGCACGTACCGCTGGAGCAGGCGGTACGGGCCTGCGCTGAACTGGTGCCGGTTCCCGGGCGCATGCAGCGCCTGCTGGAGCCCGGACTGCCACTGGTGGCGATCGACTACGCCCACACCCCCGATGCGCTGGAAAAGGCGCTGGGGGCCTTGCGGCCGGTGGCGCAGCAGCGCGACGGCCGACTGTGGTGCGTATTTGGTTGCGGCGGCGACCGCGACCCGGGCAAGCGAGCCTCGATGGGTACAGCCGCGCGAGTGGCTGACCATGTGCTGGTCACCAGCGACAACCCGCGCAGCGAGGACCCGCAGGCGATCATCGCGCAAATCGTGCCGGGGCTGGCTGGCCATGCGTCGCTGCGCCAGCAGGCCGACCGCGCGCTGGCGATCGACACGGCCGTGATGGCGGCGGCCAGTGCCGACGTGATCCTGGTCGCCGGCAAGGGACATGAGGACTATCAGGAGGTGGCCGGCCAGCGCCGACCGTTCTCCGATCTCGCCCAGGCCCGCGCGGCCCTGGCGCGCCGTCGTGCCGCGGCCCCGGCTCAGGGCGCATCAGCATGATGGACCTGCGCCTGGCCGCCAGTTGCCTGCCCGGCTGCACGCTGGTGGGCGACCCCGACACCCCGGTACGCCGCGTGCACTCCGACAGTCGCAGTCTGCAACCGGGCGACCTGTTCGTGGCCATCCGGGGTGACCGCTTCGACGGCAACCGGTTCCTGGCCCAGGCCCGCGTCGCCGGCGCCGCCGCGGCACTGACGCAGGACGCACAGGCCTTGCAGGCGGCCGGCCTGAGCGGTCTGGTCGTGGCCGAGACGCGCCAGGCGCTGGGTGTGCTGGCCACCCGCTGGCGCGAACGGTTCAGCCTGCCGCTGATCGCGGTGACCGGCAGCAACGGCAAAACCACGGTCACACAGATGCTGGCGAGCATCCTGCGCCACTGGATGGGCGACGCCGCGCTCGCCACGCAGGGCAACTTCAACAACGACATCGGCTTGCCGCTGACCCTGCTGCGTCTGCGCGCCGAACACCGCGTCGCCGTGGTCGAACTGGGCATGAACCATCCGGGCGAGATCGCACTGCTGGCCGGCATGGCCCAACCCACGGTGGCGCTGATCAACAACGCGCAGCGCGAGCACCTGGAGTTCATGGCCACGGTCCAGGCCGTGGCGCTGGAGAACGGGGCCGTCATCGACCCGTTGAGCGCCGACGGTGTCGCCGTGTTCCCGCACAACGATCCGTTCGCGCCAATGTGGCGCGCACAGGCCGGCGCGCGGCCCCGGATCGAGTTTGCGATCGCCACCGGCCCGCGCGGCAGCCCTGACGCCACGGTGCGCGCCATGCCGCCCCGTTGGCACCATGGCGCCTGGCAGGTGCAGGCCGACACGCCGGCCGGTGCCCTGGTCTTCACATTGCCCATGGCCGGGCTGCACAACGTGCACAACGCACTGGCCGCCGCCAGTTGCGCCATTGCGGTCGGCGCGCCGCTGGAACACGTGGCAGCCGGCCTGCAAGCCTTCGAGCCGGTCAAGGGACGCTCGCGTACCCATCCGTTTGTCTGGGGCGGTCAGGTGCGTACCCTGGTCGATGACAGCTACAACGCCAACCCCGATTCGGTCGATGCCGCGCTGGAGATGCTCGCCATGCTTCCCGGGCCACGCCTGATGGTGCTCGGCGACATGGGCGAGGTCGGCGAGCAGGGGCCGCAATTCCACGCCCAGGCCGGAGCCAGGGCCCGCGCGCTGGGTATCGAGTACCTGTTCACCATGGGCGCCCTGGCGGCATCCGCCGTGGCGCCTTTTCCCGGAGCGCGTCACTTCGACGCCATGCCCGATCTGATCGCGGCGGTGCAGGCACACCTGTCACGGGTGACCAGCGTGCTGGTCAAAGGGTCCCGATTCCTGCGCATGGAACGGGTGGTCGACGCGCTCATGGCCGGGGCAGGCGACGCTGACGGCGCCACCACCGGAGACACCGCATGCTGCTGAGCCTGAGCCAATGGTTGCAATCGCAGGGACCGGAGTTCGGTTTCCTGCGGGTATTCCAGTACCTGACCCTGCGCGCCGTGTTGTCGGCCATGACGGCCCTGCTGATCGGCCTGATCGCCGGTCCGGCCGTGATCCGCAACCTGTCGCGCCTCAAGATCGGCCAGCCGATCCGAGGCTACGGCATGGAGACCCATTTTGCCAAGAGCGGCACGCCGACGATGGGGGGTGTGCTGATCCTGATCTGCATCGCGGTCTCGACGCTGCTGTGGATGGACCTGTCGAATCGCTTCGTCTGGATCGTGCTGCTGGTCACGCTGGGTTTCGGTGCCATCGGCTGGGTCGATGACTGGCGCAAGGTCGTGGACAAGAATCCGGAGGGCATGCGTTCGCGGGAAAAATACCTCTGGCAGTCGCTGATCGGCCTGGTGGCGGCGTTGTACCTGGTGTTCAGCATCTCGGAGAACTCCAACCTGCGGGTATTCGAGTTGTTCCTGACCTGGGTACGCTCGGGCTTCGACCTGGACTTGCCGCCCAAGGCCGGACTGCTGCTGCCGTTCTTCAAGGAGATCAGCTATCCGCTGGGTGTGCTGGGCTTCGTCGTGCTCACCTATCTGGTCATCGTCGGCTCGAGCAATGCCGTCAACCTGACCGACGGCCTGGACGGACTGGCCATCATGCCGGTGGTAATGGTGGGATCGGCACTGGGTATTTTTGCCTACGTGACCGGCAGTGCGGTGTTCTCCAAGTACCTGCTGTTCCCGCATATCCCGGGTTCCGGCGAATTGCTGATCTTCTGCGCGGCGATGGCCGGCGCCGGCCTGGCTTTCCTCTGGTTCAACACCCATCCCGCCCAGGTTTTCATGGGCGACGTCGGGGCTCTGGCGCTGGGCGGCGCGCTGGGCACGATCGCGGTCATCGTGCGCCAGGAGATCGTGCTCGCCATCATGGGCGGCATCTTTGTCGCCGAGGCGATCTCGGTGATGGCCCAGGTGGGCTACTTCAAGTACACCCGGCTGCGCTATGGCGAAGGTCGACGCCTGTTGAAGATGGCGCCGCTGCACCACCATTTCGAGAAAACCGGCTGGAAAGAATCCCAGGTGGTGGTCCGGTTCTGGATCATCACCATGTTGTTGTGCCTGGTGGGCCTGTCCACCCTGAAGCTGCGGTGACGACGATGCTGCCGCTGCAAGCTGCCAACGTGCTGGTCCTGGGTCTGGGCAACTCCGGCCTGGCCATGGCCCGCTGGTGCGCCCGCCAGGGCGCAATGGTCACGGTGGTCGACACGCGGGCTGTGCCGCCGCAGCTGGCGGTGCTGCGCGACACCGTGCCCGGGGCACGCTTCGTACACGGCGCGCTCGATGCGACGCTGCTGCAGCCAAATCGCCCGGACCTGCTGCTCAAGAGTCCCGGCCTGAGCCCGGCGCAGGTGGCGCCGGTGGTCGATGCGGCCCGCGCCGAAGACATCCCGGTGGCGGGGGAACTGGACCTGTTTGCGCAGGCGTTGGCCACACTGCGCGAGACCAGAGCCTACGAACCGCAGATCCTGGCGGTGACTGGCACCAACGGCAAGACCACGGTCGCCTCGTTGACCGCGCAGCTGCTCGGGCGCGCCGGCAGGACGGTAGCGCTGGCAGGCAACATCGGTCCGACCCTGCTCGACACCGTCTCGCGGCACCTGGACGACGGCGATCTGCCGCAGGCCTGGGTGATCGAGCTGTCGAGTTTCCAGCTCGCCGACATGGCGGCCGAGACATTCACGCGCGGGGACCGGGAACCCGTCAGGTTTGAGCCCACCGCCGCGTGCGTGCTGAACCTGAGCCAGGACCACCTGGACTGGCATGGCGACATGACTGCCTACGCCGCCGCCAAGGCCCGGATCTTCGGTGCGCGCGCTCTGATGGTGCTCAACCGCGACGACCCGGCCGTGATGGCGATGTTGCCGCCACCGGCGAGGGGTCGCGCAAACCGGCGTAGCAACAGCGTGGGTGCCGGGGCGCCAAGCCGGCCGGGCGAGTTCGGGCTGGAAAAAGTCAACGGCATGGTGTGGCTGGTGCGGGCTCAGGAACTCGATTTGACGATCAAGCCGCGCAAAGGGCAGGACGCGCAAGAGCTGCACCTGCAGCGCCTGATGCCGGCCGAGGCGCTGCGTATCCGCGGCCAGCACAACGCGGTCAATGCCTTGACCGCGCTCGCCCTGGCAACGGCAGCCGGTTGCCCGCTGGCGCCAGTGCTGTACGGACTGCGCGAGTACCGCGGCGAGCCACACCGGGTCCAGCCAGTCGCAGTGGTGGACCAGGTCGAGTATTTCGACGACAGCAAGGGTACCAATGTCGGCGCCACAGCCGCCGCGCTGGCCGGCCTGGGGGCCGAACGCCCGCTGGTGGCGATCCTGGGCGGCGATGGCAAGGGCCAGGACTTTGCGCCGCTGGCCGAGCCGATCCGCCAGGCGGCACGCGCCGTGGTGCTGATCGGGCGCGACGCGCCACTGATCCGCAACGCGCTGGCCGGCTGCGGTGTGCCATTGCTCGATGCACGCGACATGCACCATGCGGTGGAACTGGCCCGACGCCAGGCCCGTGCCGGCGACGCCGTGCTGCTGTCGCCCGCCTGTGCCAGCTTCGACATGTTCGACAACTACGAACACCGCGCACGCATGTTCGTGCAAGCCGTGCACGGGCTGGCCGAGGACAGCGGCCAGGTGTCGCAGGGAGTCGCTCCATGAACCTTGCCTGGGACCGCTTGCGCACCATCGCAGCCAGCCTGTGGCCGCGAGCCCGGACCCGGCGCGAGACGATTCCGGTGCGCCTGGGCCGGGTGCAGAGCGCCAGATTGCAGGCGCCGGTGCGGCTGCAGAGTTTCGATCAGGTGCTGGTGTGGGTCACGGTCGCGCTGCTGGCATGGGGCCTGGTGATGGTGTATTCGGCCACCATCGCGCTGCCGGACAACCCGAAGTTTGCGCGCTACTCGCACACCCATTTCCTGCTGCGCCATATTTTGTGGATGGGCGTGGCCTTCGTGGCGGGACTGATCGCGTTCCAGATTCCGGTGGCGACCTGGGAGAAGGCCGCGCCCTGGCTTTTTGTCGCTGCGCTGGTGCTGCTGGTCGCGGTGCTGATTCCGCAACTGGGCAAGGGTGTGAACGGCGCTCGGCGCTGGCTGGTGCTCGGACCGATCAGCTTTCAGCCATCCGAATTGGCCAAGTTCGCGGTGCTTCTCTATGCGTCTGACTACATGGTGCGCAAGATGGACGTCAAGGAGCGATTCTTTCGCGCCGTGCTGCCGATGGCGATCGCGATCGCCATCGTCGGCGGATTGCTGCTGGCCGAGCCGGACATGGGCGCCTTCATGGTGATCGCGGTGATCGCGATGGGCATCCTGTTCCTGGGCGGTGTCAATGCCCGCATGTTCTTCGTGATCGCCACCATCCTGGTGGTGGCTTTCGCGATGATGATCATGTTCAGCGAGTGGCGGCGCGAGCGCATCTTCGCTTACCTGGACCCCTGGAGCGAGCAACACGCACTGGGCAAGGGCTACCAGCTGTCGCATTCGCTGATCGCGTTCGGCCGCGGCGAGATATTCGGTGTCGGCCTGGGCGGCAGCGTCGAGAAGCTGCACTGGCTGCCCGAGGCCCACACCGACTTCCTGCTGGCGGTGATCGGCGAGGAATTCGGCCTGGTCGGCGTGTTGTGCCTGATCGGACTGTTCGTCTGGCTGACACGCCGCATGATCCATATCGGCCGCCAGGCGATCGCGCTTGACCGCATCTTTGCCGGTCTGGTGGCCCAGGGTGTGGGCATCTGGATCGGCTTCCAGGCCTTCATCAACATGGGAGTGAACCTGGGCGCCTTGCCGACCAAGGGCCTGACGCTGCCGCTGATGAGCTTCGGCGGCACGGCCATCCTGGTCAACCTGGTGGCCATCGCCGTGGTGCTGCGCATCGACATCGAGAGTCGGCAACTGATGCATGGGGGAAGGCCATGAATCCAGGTCATCGGTACCGGGACGAGACTGGCGCAAACCCTGTCGCCGGCACCGCGATCGCAATCGATCCCGCCATGGTGGGCCTGATCACGCGGACCGACACCGGCCGCAGCGCGGGCGATGACCCGCGGCCTGGCAAGGCCGCAGCAACCACCGCGCGCGCGACTGGTGCGCCAGCGGGTACGCATACGGGAGCGGCACGGCGCACGGCACTGGTCATGGCAGGCGGTACCGGGGGACACATCTTCCCGGGGCTGGCGGTGGCGCAGGAGTTGCGCGAGCGCGGCTGGGACGTGCACTGGCTCGGCGGCAGCGCCAGCGCGCGCGCGCCGAGCATGGAAAGCCGGCTGGTTCCGCCCCAGGGATTCGCGTTCGAGGCCTTGGACTTCTCCGGCGTGCGCGGCAAGGGCCTGCTGACACTGGCCCTGCTGCCGATGCGCCTGCTGCGTGCGTTCTGGCAAAGCATCCAGGTGCTGCGCCGGGTGCGGCCCGATGTGGTTATCGGCCTGGGCGGCTACATCACCTTTCCCGGCGGCATGATGGCGGTGCTGCTGGGCAAGCCGCTGGTGCTGCATGAACAGAACTCGGTCGCCGGCATGGCGAACCGGGTCCTGGCTGGCGTCGCCGACCGGCTTTATACCGCGTTTCCGGACGTGCTGGCAAAAGCGCACTGGGTCGGCAACCCGCTGCGCCAGGCGTTCATCGACCAACCCACGCCGGAGCGGCGTTTCGGCGACCGCAGCGGGCCGCTGCGGGTGCTGGTCGTGGGCGGCAGCCTGGGCGCACGGGCGCGCAATGAGATAGTGCCGCAGGCCCTGGCCCTGCTTGCAGCCGAGTTGCGGCCGCAGGTGACCCACCAAAGTGGCAGCAGCCAGATCGACAGCGTGCGCAGCCACTATGCACGGGCCGGCGTGCAGGCGGAGCTGACACCCTTCATCGACGACATGGCCAGCGCCTTTGCCGACGCCGACCTGGTGATCTGCCGCGCGGGCGCCAGTACCGTGACCGAGATCGCAGCCATTGGCGCGGCGGCGCTGTTCGTGCCGTTCCCGTCTGCCGTGGACGACCACCAGACGCGCAACGCGCGCTTTCTGGTCGAGCGCGGTGGCGGCTGGCTGATGCCGCAGAACGAACTCACGCCCGAGCGGCTGGCGCAATTCCTGGAGCAGGCGACGCGCGAAAACCTGCTGGCCTGTGCATCCACAGCAAGGCGCTACGCCAAGACCGAGGCCACGAGCCAGGTTGTGGCCGCCTGCGAGGCCCTGGTGACAACACGATGAAGTACGCGATCCGGCATATCCATTTCATCGGCATCGGTGGCTCTGGCATGTCGGCCATTGCCGAGGTGCTGCAGGGCCTGGGCTACACCATTTCGGGCTCGGATATCGCCTCCAGCGCCACGCTGCAACGCCTGGGCAGCCTGGGCATCCAGGTATTTGTCGGCCACGACGCATGCCATATCGACGGTGCCGATGCGGTGGTCACCACCACCGCGGTGCACGAGGACAACCCGGAAGTGATCGAGGCCCGCGTGCGGCGCATCCCGGTGGTGCCGCGCGCCATCATGCTGGCTGAACTGATGCGGCTCAAGCAGGGCATCGCGATTGCCGGCACCCACGGCAAGACCACCACCACCAGCCTGGTTGCCAGTGTGCTGGCCGAGGCCGGGCTCGACCCGACCTTCGTCATCGGCGGCCGGCTCAACAGCGCCGGCGCCAACGCCCGGCTGGGCAGCGGCGACTATATCGTCGTCGAGGCCGACGAGTCCGACGCTTCGTTCCTGAATCTGCTGCCGGTGATGGCCATCGTGACCAACATCGACGCCGATCACATGGCCACCTATGGCCACGACTTCAAACGCCTGCAAACAGCGTTTGTCGACTTCCTGCACCGGATGCCGTTCTACGGCACAGCCATCCTGTGCACCGACGACCCGGCAGTCAAGGAGATCGTGCCGCAGGTATCCTGCCCGATCACCAGCTATGGCTTCGATGCGGACGCCGAGGTGCGCGCGGTCGATGTACGCGCGGTGGGTGGTCAGATGCACTTCACGGTGCTGCGCCGCAATGGCGTGGTACTACCCGACCTTGCGGTGGTGCTCAACCTGGCGGGCGAGCACAACGTGCTCAACGCGCTGGCGGCGATCGCGGTGGCCGTGGAGCTCAACATACCGGACGCCGCGGTGCAGCAGGCACTGGCGGGATTCCAGGGTGTCGGACGCCGGTTCCAGCCTTATGGCGAGGTGGTTGGCAGCCATGGCGGGCGCTTCACGCTGGTGGACGACTACGGCCACCACCCGGTCGAGATGGCCGCCACGATCGCCGCCGCACGCGGCGCCTTCCCGCAGCGGCGATTGCTGCTGGCTTTCCAGCCGCATCGCTACACGCGCACCCGTGACTGCTTCGACGACTTTGTCAAGGTGATCGGCCAGGTCGATGCGGTTTTGCTGTCCGAGGTGTATCCGGCCGGCGAGGCGCCGATCGTCGCCGCCGACAGCCGCGCATTGGCCCGCGCGCTGCGCGTGGCCGGCCAGGTCGAGCCTGTGTTCGTCGACGACATCCGGGACATGGCGCAGTGCATCCTGGACAACAGCCGGGACGGCGACGTGGTGTTGTGCATGGGTGCAGGATCGATCGGATCAGTACCGGCGCGGGTGGTCGAACTCGCCGCCGCGGCCGCCCATGCACGGGGGGTGCCGGCATGACGCGGCAGGCCGGGACACCCATGGGCAAGGTCGCCGTTTTGATGGGCGGCGCTTCGGCCGAACACGCGATCTCGATGTTGTCGGGCGCGGGGGTGCTCAAGGCATTGCGCGATCGCGGTGTGGACGCGCACGCCTTCGATCCGTCGCAGCGGCCGATGGAGGCCCTGCGCAGCGAAGGTTTCGCGCGCTGTTTCGTCGCCTTGCACGGACGTTTCGGCGAGGACGGAACGGTCCAGGGCGCGCTCGAGCTGATGGGCATTCCGTACACCGGCTCCGGTGTCATGGCCAGCGCGATCGCGATCGACAAGACGATGACCAAACGCGTCTGGATCGCCGAAGGCCTGCCGACGCCGGCCTACCAGCTGCTGCACGCGCGACACGACCCGCGGCTGGTCGCCAGCCTGCCCGATCGGTTCGGCCTGCCACTGATCATCAAGCCCGCGCGCGAGGGCTCGTCGATCGGCGTGACCAAGGTTGCGGACCGTGCGCAGCTGCAAGGCGCCATCGACCAGGCTCTGGCCATGGACAGCGACGTGTTGTGCGAGCAGTTCATTGCCGGTGACGAGGTCACTTGCCCGATCGTCGGAACCGCGGACGATGCACGAGCGCTGCCAGTGATCCGGATCGTCGCTCCCCAGGGCAACTACGACTACCAGAACAAGTATTTCACCGACGACACCCAGTACCTGGTGCCGTGCCAGCTGCCAGCGGGCGAGGAAGAACGCATCCAGCAGCTGGCGCTGCGCGCCTACCGTGTCCTGCACTGCCGCGGCTGGGGCCGGGTCGACGTGATGATCGACGCAAACACCCGCGCACCCTATCTGCTGGAGGTCAACACCTCGCCCGGTATGACCAGCCATTCGCTGGTGCCGATGTCCGCCCAGGCGGCCGGCATCCGCTACGAGGACCTGTGCCTGCAGCTGCTGCTGCAGGCCACGCTGGACAACCCGCGCAATGGCCAGGGGGACGGGCGATGAGCGAAGCCCTCACGCCATCCTTCGATGTGCGCCTGATGAACATGACGGCCAGTGTGCTGCTGGCAGTGTTCGGACTGCTGGCGCTTGCGGCACTGGCGCAGTGGGTGGCCAACCACCGGCTGTTCTCGATTGCGGCAATCCGCGTCAGCGGCGAGGTGGTGCACAACAACGTACCGACCCTGCGTGCCAATATCACGTCCCGCCTGAGCGGCAACTTCTTCACCCTTGACCTGGCCAGCACCCGCCAGACCTTCGAGAACCTGCCGTGGGTGCGACGCGCCGTGGTGCGGCGGGTATTCCCGAACCGGATTGCGGTCGAACTGCAGGAGCACCACGCCGTGGCCTACTGGGGCGCCGAAGACACGTCACGCCTGCTCAACCACTTCGGCGAGGTATTCGAGGCCAATGTCGGAGAAGTCGAGCAGGATTCGCTGCCGCGCCTGGACGGCCCAACCGGACAGGAGCCGCAGGTACTGGCGATGTACCAGGCGCTGCAGCCGATGTTCGCGCCGCTGGATCTGGGCCTGGAGCAACTCGCGCTCAGCTCCAGCGGCGGCTGGCGCGTGCAGCTCGACACCGGGGCATCGATCGAAATGGGCCGAGGCAGCGACGTGGAAGTGATCGCCCGCACGAACCGCTTTCTGCGCACGCTGAGCCAGGTCACGTCGCGTTACGACCGGCGCCCGGACGCGGTCGAGTCGGCCGACCTGCGCCATGCCGATGGCTATGCACTGCGCCTGCGCGGTGTGAGCACCGTGGTCACCGAGAGTCCCAAAAAGTAGCGCAAACAACAGGTATCGATATGGCGAAAGAATACAAGGACCTGGTCGTGGGACTGGACATCGGCACCGCCAAGGTGATGGTGGTGGTGGCCGAGGTCATACCGGGCGGCAGACTCAAGCTCGCCGGGCTGGGCGTGGCTCCGAGCACCGGTATCCGGCGCGGCGTCGTGGTCAACATCGACGCCACGGTGCAGAGCATACAGCTCGCCCTCAAGGAGGCCGAGCTGATGGCCGACTGCAAGATCACCCGCGTCTACACCGGCATCACCGGCAGCCATATCCGCGGCATCAACTCCAGCGGCATGGTGGCGATCAAGGATCGCGAAGTCACGCAGGCCGACGTGGCCCGCGTGGTGGAGACGGCCAAGGCGATCAATATTTCGACCGACCAGCGGCTGCTGTTGGTCGAGCCGCAGGAATTCATCATCGACGGACAGGACGTCAAGGAGCCGATCGGCATGAGCGGCATCCGGCTCGAGGCCAAGGTGCATATCGTGACCGGCGCGCAGAGCGCGGCCGAGAACATCATCAAGTGCGTGCGCCGCTGCGGGCTGGAAGTCGAGCAGCTGATGCTCAACCCGCTGGCGTCCAGTTTGTCGGTGCTGACCGACGACGAGCGCGAGCTGGGCGTGGGCCTGGTCGACATCGGCGCCGGCACCACCGACGTGGCGATCTTCGCCAACGGCGCGATCCGGCACACCGCGGTGATTCCGATCGCCGGCGACCTGATCACCAGTGACATCGCGATGGCGCTGCGCACCCCGACCAAGGATGCCGAGGACGTGAAGATCGACAGCGGCTGCGCCAAGCAGCTGCTCACCGACGCCGAGACACAGGTCGAGGTGCCGGGCCTGGGCGACCGTGGTCCGCGCCTGCTCAGCCGACAGGTGCTGGCCGGTGTGATCGAGCCGCGAGTCGAGGAGATCTTCGCGCTGGTGCACCAGGTGATACGCGACTCCGGCTTCGAGGAAGTGCTGTCCTCGGGCATCGTGCTCACCGGCGGCTCCTGCGTGATGCCCGGCATGGTCGAACTGGGCGAGGATATTTTTCTCAAGCCGGTGCGCCGCGGGGTTCCCAAGTATTCGGGCGTGTTGTCCGACATGGTGGCGCAACCGCGCGCCGCCACCGTCATGGGACTGCTCGAAGAGGCGCGGATGGCACGCATGCGCGGCCTCAAGGTGTCGCAGAAAAGCGGCTCGATGCGCAATGCCTTCGGCACGGTCAAGGACTGGTTTGTGGGGAACTTCTGACATGACACACCACACCACATTGCGCGCAAGCGCCGGCCTTGAAGGCAGACACCGGGACGGCGATCACCTGTGGCTGGCGCGCGGCAGTCCGTACGGACGATGGCGACCCGACAGACCACCGGACCCCGCAAGGGGGTCAACAGGGCAGACGGAAAACGGAACCAGTGAACATCGGCAACTGCAATTTAGGAGAACAACATGCCAATCGAAATGATGGAAGAAGCGGGATTCAACCTGGGCACCCAGATCAAGGTGATCGGTGTCGGCGGCGGCGGCGGCAACGCGGTCGAGCACATGATCGCGTGCGAGGTCGGCGGCGTGGAGTTCATCTGCGCCAACACCGACGCCCAGGCGCTCAGCCGCAGCGCGGCGCACAAGACGATCCAGCTCGGCGTCACCGGCCTTGGCGCGGGCAGCAAGCCCGACAAGGGTCGCGACGCGGCCGAGCAGGCGGTCGAGGAGATCCGTGCCTCGATCGAAGGCGCGCACATGTTGTTCATCACCGCCGGCATGGGCGGCGGCACCGGCACCGGCGCGGCGCCGGTGATCGCACGGATCGCGCGCGAAATGGGCATCCTGACCGTGGGCGTGGTGACCAAGCCGTTCGACTTCGAAGGCGGCCGGCGCATGCTGATCGCCGACAGCGGCCTGTCCGAGCTGGAGGTGAATGTCGATTCGCTGATCGTCGTGCTCAACGAGAAACTCGAGGAGGTGCTGGGCGACGACATCACGCAGGACGAGGCGTTCGCGCATGCCAACGACGTGCTCAAGAACGCGGTCGGCGGCATCGCCGAGATCATCAATGTACCCGCGCACATGAACGTCGACTTCGAGGACGTGCGCACCGTGATGGGCGAGCCGGGCAAGGCCATGATGGGCACCGCCACCGCCGGCGGCCCGGACCGCGCCCGCATCGCTGCCGAGCAGGCCGTGGCCTGCCCGCTGCTCGAAGGCGTGGACCTGTCTGGCGCCAAGGGCGTGCTGGTGCTGATCACCGCGTCCAAAGGCTCGCTCAAGTTGTCCGAGTCCAAGCTGGCAATGAACACCATCCGGGCCTTCGCCTCGCCCGACGCGCTGGTGATCTACGGCACCGCCTACGACGACAATCTGGGCGATCAGATCCGCGTCACCGTGGTCGCCACCGGTCTGTCCCGCCAGGGCCAGCAGCGCCGCACCGCGCCCCCGCTGCAGGTGCTGCGGACCGGCACCGACAACGTGCCATTCCAGATCCCGACGCTGACCCACCAGGTGCCGAACCCGTCGGCAGGTGTCAACCAGCCCTCGGCTGGCTCCGCACAACCCGATTACGGCAGCCTGGGCACACCCGCCGTCTGGCGCGGCCGCGGCTCGGCGGCGGCCAAGGTCGATGCCTTGTCCAGCGGCGGCATGGACGACTATGAAATTCCTGCCTTCCTTCGCAAACAGGCTGATTGAACCCACGGCAGCGGGCCCGCTGCCGGCTTTCTACAATCAGCGGGTGCTTCGACAACGAACCCTCCGCTCCCAGACCCGCGCCATCGGCGTGGGGCTGCACAGCGGCCAGCGTGTGGAACTGACACTGCGGCCGGCGCCGCCGAACTCCGGCATCGTGTTCCGGCGTGTCGACCTGCCGCAACCGGTCGAGATCGCGATGACGGCGGAAGCGGTATCCGATACCCGCATGGCGACCACGGCCTCGAACGGTACAGCCAAGGTGGCCACCGTCGAGCACCTGATGTCGGCCTGCGCCGGACTGGGCATCGACAACCTGACCATCGACATCACCGCCGAAGAGGTTCCGATCCTGGACGGTTCAGCGGCATCGTTCCTGTTCCTGCTGCAGAACGCCGGCGTGGTGTGGCAGGAGGCGCCCCGCCAGTTCATCCGCGTGACGCGGCCGATCGAGGTGCGCGACGGCCAGGGCAGCACGGTACGCTGGGCGCGGCTCGAACCCTTCCACGGCTACCGGCTGAGTTTCGAGATCGTGTTCGACCATCCGGCGGTGGACTCGACTGGCCAGCGCGTGAGCTTCGACATGGGCACGGGCTCGTACCAGCGTGACATTGCGCGGGCCCGCACCTTCGGCTTCACGCGCGACGTCGAGACCATGCGGGTCAATGGCCTGGCGCTCGGCGGCGGGCTGGACAACGCGATCGTCATGGACGACTACAAGATCCTCAATGCCGGCGGCCTGCGTTACGACGACGAATTCGCCAAGCACAAGATCCTGGACGCGATCGGCGACATGTACATGCTGGGCAAGCCGCTGCTGGCGAGCTACAGCGCGTTTCGCTCTGGGCATGAACTCAACAACCGTCTTGCGCGCGAACTGATGGCACACCAGGACAGCTGGGAGACCGTCACGTTCGACGACGAGGCCAGGGCGCCCCAGGGGTTCGCCCAGCTGGCGCCGGCATGGTAGCGGTGCAATTGATCCACGACCAGGTCTTGCAGGCCTGTCTGCGATGCTGATCTTCCGCTGGCTGATCCCGACTCTGTTCGTCGTCGCGGGGGTGTTGTTTGCCGCCTATATCTTGACCGGTAACCCCGGCTACAAGCGGATGGGAGTGCGCGTGCTGGTGACGTCGCTGATTGCTGCGTTCGCGTTCTTCGCGGTGCTGATCACCATCAACCTGCTCGAGCAGACGCCGCAGGGTTGACCCGCCAAGCCTTGCAGGGGCCGGGGCACAGCCTGCCGGCAGCACACAGTTCCCCGCTTCGCGGTGCACAATAGCGTCTGCGGCCGCATTGCGCGGCATGCCATCATGGCTGCCTTTGCCGGCGCCGCCGATCCGAGGGCCGAAACCGCGCCATGGTCAGACTCCAGTTCTCCATCCAGCTCCAATACGACATCGCGCCGCCGGGCTGCGATTTCATCTTCAGCATCCATGCGGCGCAGACGCAGCAGCAACAGGTCGTGCAGGAGTCACTGCAATTCAGCCAGCCGCTGCCCTACAACCTGTTCACCGACCCGCTCACGCACACGCGTTACCTGCGCCTGCAATCGCCGCCGGGCGCGTTCTCGGTGCAATACCAGGCCACCGTGGACGTGGACCACTACCAAAGCGACCCCGCCGGTATTGGCGAGGTCGCCGTGGCCGACCTGCCGGGCGAGGTCCTGCCCTATCTTTATCCCAGCCGCTATTGCCAGTCCGACCGCCTGCTGCGATTTGCGGCACTGGAGTTCGGCCACCTGTGGCAAGGTTACAGCCGCGTCCAGGCGATTCGCGACTGGGTGGTCGAACGTGTCACGTTCCGATCCAACTCCTCGGACGGCAACACCTCGGCGGTCGACACGCTGGTCGAGAAGGTGGGTGTCTGCCGGGACTTCACCCACCTGATGATCGCGTTGTGCCGGGCGCTCAACATCCCGGCCCGCTTCGCAACCGGCATCGACTACGGCGCCAACCCGGTGCTGGGGCCACCCGACTTCCACGCCTATGTCGAGGCCTATCTGGGTGACCGCTGGTATCTTTTCGATGCCTCCGGAGTCGCGATCCCCATGGGTTTCGTGCGCCTGGGCACGGGACGCGATGCCGCAGATGCGGCGTTTGCGACCATCTTCGGCGGCGTTGCCGGCAGTGCGCCCCTGATCCACATCCAGGCCGTGCCCAACGCGAGCGGCGTGCTGGTCGTGCCCAGCCATGTGCCGTTCGCGCTATCGACAGACGGACAACCAGTGCGCCATTGACATTGAACCTACAAACGGCAGTTGACCGCTCGATTGCCTCTGGCGACGCGGATGGAACCTGGCGATTGTGGCCACGAAGCCCGTCACCTGCTGGATGAGGGCGCCTTGATACGCTGCGACGCCCTGGCTGCCGGCGCATGGGTGGCGCAGACCGCGTCAGCTGCTGCGTTTGCGCGCCGTGTCTGCCGCGCTGGCCAGGTTGAGCAACTGCGACGTCCGGCCCGCGTGCGCATGCGTGATCGCCATGCCCAGCGCATCGGCTGCGTCGGTACCCGGCAGCCCCGGCAGGTCGAGCAGGCGGCGCACCATTTCCTGCACCTGGCCCTTTTGCGCCCGGCCATAGCCCACCACCGCCTGCTTCATCTGCAACGCGGTGTATTCGGCCACCGGCAGATCCCTGGACACCAGAGCCGTGATGCAGGCGCCCCGCGCCTGTCCCAGCAGCAGCGTGGATTGCGGATTGACGTTGACGAACACAATCTCGACACAGGCGCAGTCGGCCTGGTAGCGCTGCGCCACCTCGCAGACCCCGTCGAACAGCAGCTTCAAACGGCTCGGCAGGTCCGTTTGCACCTGTCCGATGGTGCTGATGGTGCCGCTGCCCACGTAACGTAGCGCCGAACCCTGCACGTCGATCACGCCAAAGCCGGTCGTACGCAGCCCGGGGTCGATACCTAGAATCCGCATCTGTCCTGGCCTAGAGATTGAAGTACCAGCGCACCGAGTGGAAAAACACCGGCGCCGAGAAACACAAGGCGTCGACCCGGTCCAGCAGGCCGTTGGCACCGGTCACGCCATACCCCTGGTTGCCCCAGTTCGGAACGCCTCGGTCGCGTTTGATGGCCTTCATGACCAGATGCCCGAGCGAGCCGGCCATGCAGGCGACGATGGCCATCGCAAACGCCTGCCCGGGCTTGAATGGAGTGATGCCGGCGAGCAAGGCGCCCAGCACGCTGGACACGCCGACGGCAATACCCCAGCTCACCCAGTTGAAGCTGCTGCTGATGGCCGGCGCCGACGGCGCGCGCTGCAGTCGCCGGGCGACCACGGTCTGCAGCACCATGCAGGTCTGCACCACCAGCACCAGGAAAAAAACCAGGAAGGCGCCGCGATTGCGGTAATTCGGAAAGTCGAGCAGCAACAAGGCTGGCACATGGCTCATGCCGTAGATGCACACCATGATGCCCCACTGCAGCTTGGCATTGCGCTCCAGGAAACGCTGCGGGTCATCGGCCAGTGCGCTGACCACCGGAATGGCCAGGAACACATAGACCGGGATGAACACAGTGAACAGGTCGAAATACCGCGTGCCCACCAACGTGTACTGCAGCGGCAGGATGACGAAAAAAGCCAGCACCAGGCTGCGATGATCGCTCCGGCGCGTCGGTGACAGCGCCATGAACTCGCGCAGCGCAAAGAACGAGACCAGGCCGAACAGCACGATGGCACCCAGGTCGCCGGAGACCCAGCCAATCCAGAACACGATCACCATGACCCAGCTGCTGCGCAGCAGGGCGTTGGCGCGCGCCAGGCTGGCCCGGCGGACGTCGGCAACACTGCCCTCGGGATGCTCGCGCAGCGACAGCAACAACAGCGCGATGCTGGCTGCCACCAGGCAGCCGAACACGAACACGAACATCACCCCGACCTGTTCGGTTGCGGTCATGTTCTTGAGGAACAGGTTCACGGCGCGTCAGACATCGCGCAAGGCAATCACCGCCTCGCGCGCACGCTCCAGGAAAGCCCTCCGGTCCTCGCCCGCTTCCAGCTTGACCGGCACGCCGAAGGTGACCGAACACAACACCGGAACCGGCACCACCTCACCCTTGGGCATGACCCGCTGCACATTCGCGATCCAGGCTGGCACCAGCACCACATGCGGAAATCGCAGCGCCAGGTTGTACAAGCCGGCCTTGAAGGCCTGCGGCTCCTCGGCAAGGCCGCGTGTGCCCTCGGGAAACAGGATGATCGAGTCTCCGTTCTCCAGGGCCTCGACCAGCGGCTCCAGCGGATCCTGGTCGGCTGTGCGATCACGCGCCACATAGATGGCATGGAAGATCTTCGTTGTAATCCATTCTCGAAATGGCGTCCTGGTCCAGTAGTCGCGCGCGGCAATCGGACGCGTCAGCGTGCGCAGCACCTGGGGCAAGGCAGCCCAGATCAACAGCAGATCGACATGGCTCTGGTGATTGGCGAAGTAGATACGCTGCTCGGCCATGGGTGGACAGCCGTACCAGCGGGCCTGCGAGCCGGTCAGCAACCGCACCAGCCCGAGCAGGAAAAGACCCATCAACTTGGCGCGCATGGTCGCGATGATACCCAGCCGCGCCGCGCCGCGCGCGCGTCACGGCAACCGGGCCTGCGCCATGCGCGCGGTGATTGTCGATGCCCGCCCCGCCAGATAGGCCGACGCGGGCAACTTCTCGAAATATTTGGGCCGTGGCAACATCACCGCCAGCCGAGCGGCCTCGTAGGCACTCAGGCGCGATGCCGGCTTGCGAAAATAGTGTTCGGCTGCGGCCTGCGCGCCGAATACGCCCTCGCCCCACTCGACATTGTTGAGATAGATCTCCAGGATGCGCCGCTTGTCCAGCAGCGCCTCGAGCATCAGCGTCAGCACAAACTCCTGCCCCTTGCGCAGCAAGGTGCGCTCGCCGGACAGCAGCAGATTCTTGGCCAGCTGCTGCGTGATCGTGGAGCCGCCCACCACCTTGGGCCCGCGTGCCTTGCGGCCGGCCGCGGCGCGCTGCTCGGCCAGTTCCTCGGCCCGGCTGTTTCTCGTCCAGGCTTTCTCGACCGCATCCCAGTCGATACCATCATGGTCGGTGTAACCGTCGTCTTCGGAGGCGATCACCGCGCGCTTGAGGTTGTCGGATATCTGCGCGTAGGGCACCCAGTCCTGGCGCCAGCGCAAGCCATCCTTTTCCTGCACGATGCGCCAGGCCTCGGCCCGCTGGAAGGTCGTCGACTGCGGATCGATCACGGCCATGGCGGCGATACGGGCCACGAAGAAAAGCTGCAGCAGGAACAATGCCAGCAGCACCAGTGCGACCCAGCGCAGCAGCGGTTTCATGACACCGCGTGCGCGCTTCGCGCTACGACAGGCGCTTGGGAAGCAGGCCGGATGTTCATGCCCCTCACTTGCCGCTGACCTTGGCCTCGAGCAGCTCGTCGCGGGTGAACTTGAAGCGCGACACCAGCACCAGCTGGTCGAAGCTTCGGCGCATCTCGTCGCTGAAGCCGCCGAACGGTCCGGCCGAGCGGGCGATGAGCTCCGCGCGGCGGTCGAGCACCGGTATGCCGGAGCTGTCGACCACCTCGGTGACCAGCACCTGGCCGTCGTGGTTGACGGTGATCAGCATTGTGAGCTCGCCATACAGCTTCTTGCCGCCGACAGTCGGGAAATGGGTCGTGCCCATGTCCTCGATCAGGCGGCGCATGGTGTCGTAGTACACCGCATATGGCACCTCGCGCGTGGCCGGGCTGACATAACGCTTCTTGGGCCGTGCGTTCTCTTCCTGAATGCGCCGCTCGATCTCGGCCAGCAGCTTGATCAGCCGGCGGCGCTTTTCCTCACGGGTGATCTGCTCCGGTGTTGCACCGGGGTTGAGCGGTTCGGGCGGCCGCAACGCGGCGAGTTGGGTCCGCACCCGGGCCAGCATCATCTGCTGCTGCTCGAGCAGGCTCTGGGTGCTGGCGTTGGTCTGTTCCTCCAGCGAGTCGCCGACCGCCGTCAGCGCAGAGGCCGGCAGCGGCGTCGTGGCGCGTCCGCGGTCGAGTTCGCCGCCGCCGGCCATGTTGGCCTGTGCCAGCGCCTGCGCCTTGTCGGGTTTGTCGTTGGTGCGGGCATTGACCAAAATAACCTCGAGCGGCGTGTCCTCGAACACCCGGTTGAAACGCTCCGGATCGACAAAACGCACGGTCAGCATCGCCGCATGCACGGCCAGCGAGGCGCCCAGCGCCAGTTGCATGGTGGTGAATGTACGCAGCCTCACGAAGTGCGATTATCGCCATCCGGCGGCTCTGGCGCGGCCATCTCATCCAGGTCAACTGCGATCGCCAATCGACCAGCCACGAGCTCGTCGTCGCCTTCGTCCTCGGACACCGCCGCATCCACCGCCGACACTGCCCCGGCCACAGGTGCGTCGAGGCGCTCGACAACCGATCCGGTCACGTCGAGTGCGATCGTGTCCACCGCTCCCAACCGCACGCGCAGCCGCGCGCCGCGTAGCAGATCCTGCGCGCCGATCACCGGCAACACCAGCGGCAGCGACTCGGCGCGCACAAGGTTGTCCTTGAAGAGCAGCGCCACCAGTTCGTGGATATCGTTCTGGACCAGGTATTGCAACGTCCAGAAACGTTCGATCGCCCCCTGGAATACGCCATAAGCACCATAAGCGGCGTCGAATCCGGAGATGATCGCGAACAGTTCTGCATCCCTGGGCTTGAACGGCGCCACCAGCGCAGCTGTCTTGCCGTGGCGCGCGCAGGCGATGATCTGCCACTGGTTGACCAGGTCGGTGTAGCGGCGCAGCGGTGAGGTGCTCCAGGCGTAACTCTTGACGCCGATTCCGGCGTGGGGCAAGGCCTTGGTGCCCATGCGCACCTTGACGCCTGGCGCCAGGCTGGCCTGGCTGCGGTAGATGCCCGGCACGCCGAGTTCGGCCATCCAGTTGCCCCAATGGCTGTTGGCCAGGATCATCGCCTCGGACACGATCAGGTCCAGCGGCGCGCCGCGCTGGCGCACCGTGATCTCCACCCGCTCGCTGCCATCGGGCTCGCCGGCCGTTTCGCGCACCAACCGGAAGTTGTAGTCAGGCCGGGTGAAGTTCTCGGGTTTACCCCGCACCACTTCGCGTAGCGCCTTCAGATGGCCGGCCAGCCGGTGCAGAAACGACAACTGCGCGCGCAAGCCGGGCACGGCTGGCAATCCGGGCGAGAGGTCGGTGGCGGTTGTGCCATCCGCATTTGCCAGCCACTGCGCGGTAATCACCGTGTCGAGCTGGTCGTGGCGCAGGTTGGCCACGATCGGCACCTGCTCGAGTCGGGTCTCGCTGTGCTCGATCGCCAGCGTGTCTTCGTTGAAGGTGACGTACAACGACACCGCGGGGCAGTCGCGGCCTTCCTGCAGCGTATAGGCTTGCACCACCGCATCGGGCAGCATCGTGAGCTTGTAGCCCGGCATGTAGACGGTCGACAGCCGCGCTCGGCCGAGGTTGTCCACCGGGTCGCCCGGCTGAACCGCCAGGCCCGGCGCTGCAATGTGGATACCCACGGTGACCTGTCCGCTGCCCAGTCCCAGCACACTGAGCGCATCGTCGATCTCGGTGGTGGCCGAGTCGTCGATCGAGAAAGCCTGCACGCCGGCGCGCGGAAGTGCGTCCTTGATCGGCGGCGCCTCGACGGCCGGGAAACCGGTGCCCTTGGGAAAATGCTCGAACAGGAAACGCCGCCAATGGAACTGGTACGGCGAATCGATCGCGCCGGCCCTCTGCAACAAGTCCAGCGGCGCCAGATGGGTCGCGCGCGAGGCCTCGACGACGGCCTTGTATTCGGGCGCATTCTTGTCCGGCTTGAACAGGATCTTGTAGAGCTGTTCGCGCACCGGCTCCGGGCATCCACCAGCGCCGAGCTCGGCCACCCACTCATCGATCTGCTGCTGCACCAGCTTCTTCTTCTCGATCGCGACCAAGGCCTGGGCCAGCACGTCGGCAGATGCCTTGCGAAACCGGCCCTTGCCGGCGCGCCGGAAATAGTGCGGCGCCTCGAAAAGACTGATCAGGACCCCCACCTGCTGCTCGAGCGTGGCCTTGTCGCTGAAATATTCCCGCGCCAGATCGGCGAAACCGAATTCCTGCTGCGGCGCGAACTCCCACGCCATGTCCAGTTCGATGCCTTCGCTCACCCCCCGCGCCGCCGCCAGCAGAACGGCTGGCGCCGGCTTGTCGAACGTGATCAGGATATGGGCGGCCTTGACCTTGACCCGCTTGCCGCTGTCGAGCTCGACCTGGGTCGACGTGTCCGCCTGCGACAACATACGACCGGCCAGGAACTTGCCGGCGTCTTCAAACAATAAGAACATGCCCGGTATTGTCCCTGCAAACAGCGCGGGCCCCGGATGCTGGGGAGCCCGGCGCAGGGGACGTCTCTACCGGGGCGCTGGCGGAGCCGCGATCAACCCCAAAACCCTTGGGGCTTACGCGAGATCGAGGAATTGCAGCAGCGCATCGAGATGCTGCTCGAAGTCGCTCAGGCCGTGATCGCCCTGCTCCAGCAGACACAGCTGCGCGCCGGGATACCGCTGCACCATTTCGCGCCAGTCCAGTACCTCGTCGCCCTTGGCCGCGAGCAGGAAATAACGCGTCGGGTCTGCCGGTCCGCCGCACTGCCAGTCGCGCAACTCGTCCACATGGGCCGTGGTGAACGCAATCTGCCGCGCCGGGTCGTGCCAGACCCGATGGTTGCCGACATGACGGGCCAGGTCCCGTGCGGCAAACACGGCTGGATTGAGCAGCACCGCCTTGCAGCCCCGTTGTTCGGCCAGCCAGGTGGCGTAATACCCACCCAGCGACGACCCGACCACGGCCATGTGCGGGCCCGGCCAGCCGGCGGTACCCTGCACCAGGGTGTCCATGGCCTGGCGTGGCGACGGCGGCAGTTGCGGGCACCACCAGGTGATGGCCGGATGATCTCGTGCCACGCGTGCAGCCATGATGCGCGCTTTCGCTGACTGCGGGGAGGAACGGAAACCGTGCAGGTACAGCAAATGGGTGATCGACTTCGGTTGCGCCATGCCGGCATCATAGGCAGGCCGGCGGCGCGGGATAATCCGCTGCATGGCTGCTGTTTTTGACAAACCGTCGTTGTGGCGACGGATCCTGCCCCTTTTCACCGGCTTCGATGCGCCACTGCTGATCGCAGTACTGGCGCTGGCCGGTGCCGGCCTGCTGACGATGTATTCGTCCGGATTCGACCACGGCACCCGGTTCGAGGACCACGGCCGCAACATGCTGATTGCCGCCGGCATCATGTTCGTGGTGGCCCAGATTCCGCCGCAGCGGCTGATGACGATGGCGATTCCGCTCTACACGCTGGGTGTCGCGCTGCTCATTGCGGTGGCCTGGTTCGGCATCACCCGCAAGGGTGCGACCCGCTGGTTGAACCTGGGCATCACGATCCAGCCCAGCGAAATCCTCAAGATCGCGATGCCGCTGATGCTGGCTTGGTGGTTCCAGAAACGCGAGGGCCAGCTACGGCCACTGGACTTCGCGGTCGGCGTGATGCTGCTGGCGATCCCCGTGGGTCTGATCATGAAGCAACCCGACCTGGGCACCTCGCTGCTGGTGCTGGCTGCCGGGCTGTCGGTGATCTTCTTTGCCGGGTTGAGCTGGCGCCTGGTGCTGCCGCCGGTACTGATTGCGGTGGTCGGTATCGGCTTGCTGGTGCTGTTCGAGTCCGACCTGTGCGCCGAGGGTGTTCGCTGGCTGGTGCTGCGCGACTACCAGCAGCAACGTATCTGCACCCTGCTCGATCCGGCCAAGGATCCACTGGGCAAGGGTTTCCACATAATTCAGGGCATGATCGCGATCGGCTCCGGCGGTGTCTGGGGCAAGGGTTTCATGCAGGGCACGCAGACACATCTGGAGTTCATCCCCGAACGCACGACCGACTTCATCTTCGCCGCGTACTCCGAGGAGTTCGGGCTGCTCGGCAACCTGCTGCTGATCGCGGCCTTCATCTTCCTGGTGCTGCGCGCGCTGAGCATCGCGCTGGAGGCACCCACGCTGTTCTCGCGGCTGCTCGCAGGCGCATTGGCCATGATCTTTTTCTCCTATGCGTTCGTCAACATGGGCATGGTCAGCGGCATCTTGCCGGTGGTCGGCGTGCCCCTGCCCTTCATCAGTTATGGCGGCACCGCCATGGTGACGTTGGGGTTGGCGCTGGGCATGCTGATGTCGATCGGCAAGGCCAAGCGGCTGGTGCAGACGTGACGCAACCTGTGTCTGCGCCACCAGGGCCCGAGGGCGACGCACGAAGGGTGAACGCATGACGGATGCCGTCTATCCGGTGGCGGTCATCGGCGTGGGCAACATGGGCGGCGCAATGGCGGCCCATCTGTTGTCGCGCGGCTGGCCGGTTCGGGTCTGCGACCTGCTGCCAGAACGGGGCCAGGCGCTGGTCGCACTCGGTGCCACGGCGCACGCGTCACCCGCGGATGCGACGCGTGACGCCCGGCTGGTCATCGTCTGCGTCGTCGATGCACCGCAAACACGCGACGTGTTGTTCGGCTGCGGTGCCGTGGCCGACGCGATGCGGCTTGGACACAGCGTGATGTTGTGCCCGACCATGGCGCCCGACGACGTGGAGTCGATCGGGCTGCAATTGCGCCCGTTCGGCCTGCACTGCATCGACGCGCCGATGTCGGGCGGCCCGGCGCGGGCCCGCAATGGCAGCATGAGCCTGATGGTGGCCTGTGCGCCGACGGTATTCGAACGCCACCGCAGCCTGATCGAGGCCTTGTCATCTCAGGTGTTCCGGGTCGGCGAGCGGCTGGGAGATGGCGCCCGCACCAAGCTGGTGAACAACCTGGCTGCCGGTATCAACCTGGTCGGCGCGGCAGAGGTGCTGGCATTGGCCGCCCGCATGGGCCTGGACCTGGGCGCCACGCTCGATGTGATCGAACGCTCCAGCGGGCAGAGTTGGATCGGCTCGGACCGGATGCGGCGGGCGATTGCAGGCGACTGGGCCCCCCGCGCCCACATGACGCTGCTCGAAAAGGACACCCGGCTCGCGATGCAGGCGGCGCAGCAACTCGGTTTCCAGGGCCCGCTGGGCGCTGCGGCGCGCGACGCCTTTGCACAGGCCAGCGCCGCCGGACTGGCCGAACTGGACGACGCCGCCCTGCTGCAATGGCTTACCCGCGTGCCGCCCCCTGGCTGAACGGTCCGGACCCCGGTTGTCGAAGGGCCATGGGCATCGCCGTCGCCGGGACATCGCAGCCAACCTAAAATGAAGCATGATCTCTCGCGAACCCACCATTGAACGCTTGGCTATTGCCAAGTCCCTGCTGCTCGAACCGTTCGGTCTGGACGAGTCGCATCTGGGCCAGGCACTGGCCGAAATCCGGGCCCACAAGGTCGATGATGCGGACCTGTATTTCCAGTACACCCGCAGCGAAGGCTGGGGCCTGGAGGAAGGCATTGTCAAGTCCGGCTCGTTCAGCATCGATCAGGGCGTTGGTGTCCGGGCCGTCAGTGGCGAGAAGACTGCATTCGCGTACTCGGACGACATCTCCCTTGCGTCGCTGCTCGACGCCGCGCGCACCGTGCGCGCAATCTCGTCGGCTGCGCGCAGCGGCCGGGCCAAGGTGATGCCGCGCACGATTGCCGGCAGCCGCTCGCTGTACCCCGAGCTGGACCCGATTGCGACCATGGACAGTGCCGCCAAGGTCGCGTTGCTGGGCAAGGTCGAGCAACGCGCCCGGGCCAAGGACCGGCGCGTGGCGCAGGTCATGGCCGGCCTGGCCAGCGAATACGACGTGGTGCTGGTCGCGCGAGCCGATGGCACGCTGGCGGCCGACGTTCGACCGCTGGTACGCCTGAGCGTGACGGTGATTGCCGAGCACAAGGGCCGGCGCGAGATGGGCAGTGCCGGTGGCGGTGGGCGTTTTTCGCTGGCCTATTTCGACGACGCGCTGATCGACAAGTATGTTGACGAAGCTGTCGCCGCCGCGCTGACCAACCTGGGCTCGCGCCCGGCGCCAGCAGGTGAGATGACGGTGGTTTTAGGCCCGGGCTGGCCCGGAATCTTGCTGCATGAGGCGATCGGTCACGGCCTGGAGGGCGACTTCAATCGCAAGGGCTCCAGTGCGTTCAGTGGCCGTATCGGGCAGCGGGTCGCAGCCAAGGGTGTCACCGTGCTCGATGACGGCACCATCGCCGATCGGCGTGGCTCGCTCAATGTCGACGACGAAGGCAATGCGAGCCAGCGCAACGTGCTGATCGAGGACGGCGTGCTCAAGGCCTATATCCAGGATTCGATGAATGCCCGCCTGATGGGTGTGGCAGCCACCGGCAATGGCCGACGCGAGAGTTATGCCCATGTGCCGATGCCGCGCATGACCAACACCTACATGCTGGGCGGCGACCAGGATCCACGGGAGATCGTCGCCAGCATTGAACGTGGCCTGTATGCCACCAACTTCGGCGGCGGTCAGGTCGACATCACCTCGGGCAAGTTCGTGTTCTCGGCCAGTCAGGCATTCTGGGTCGAGAAAGGCAAGATCAAGTATCCCGTCAAGGGTGCGACCATCGTCGGCAACGGGCCGGACGCGCTGACCCGGGTGTCGATGATTGGCAACGACATGGCGCTTGACAGCGGTGTTGGCACCTGCGGCAAGGAGGGCCAGAGCGTGCCGGTCGGCGTGGGTCAACCCACGCTGCGCATCGACGGTCTGACCGTGGGCGGCACGGCCTGATCCGCCGGGCAAAACCGTTTTTTTCGTGCTAAAGTGCCTTCGATGTCGATGACACGATTTTTTCTGGGCTTCTTCTGGTTCTCGTACGCCACCGGCGCCAGAGAGAAGTAGTCGTGTCGATCCGCTGACAACCCTACCCTCGAAACCGCCGGCAAACCCGGCGGTTTTTTGTTTTCCGGCCCGCATTTCTTCAACAGGACTTCACACCATGACCCCAGAAGCAACTCCCTGGCAGCCTGGCGCTCCGGCTGCCCACATCGGACCCGACCGCCGCCGCAACACCCACAGCGACCGCACGAGCCAGACCGATGACGAACGCATCAAGGCCATCAACGTGCTGCCCCCGCCGGACCACCTGATCCGCTTTTTTCCCATCGGAGGAACCCCGGTCGAGCATTTGATCGCATCAACCCGGCGCAACATCCAGGCCATCATGGACGGGCAGGACGACCGCCTGCTGGTGGTCATCGGCCCGTGCTCCATACACGATCCGGTTGCGGCGCAGGAGTATGGGCGCCGACTGGTGCAGCAGCGAGAGAAGTACCGCGACACGCTGGAGATCGTGATGCGGGTGTATTTCGAAAAACCCCGCACCACCGTCGGCTGGAAGGGCCTGATCAACGATCCCTATCTAGACGAGACCTTTCGTATCGACGAGGGACTGCGAATCGCGCGCCAGTTACTGATCGATATCAACCGGTTGGGTCTGCCCGCGGGCAGTGAGTTCCTGGATGTGATCTCGCCACAGTACCTGGGCGACCTCATCGCCTGGGGCGCGATCGGTGCGCGCACCACCGAAAGCCAGGTGCACCGGGAACTGGCGTCGGGCCTGTCGGCACCGATCGGTTTCAAGAACGGTACCGACGGCAATATCAAGATTGCCACCGACGCAATCCAGGCGGCGGCCGGTGGCCACCATTTTCTGTCGGTGCACAAAAACGGCCAGGTCGCGATTGTGCAAACCAACGGCAACCAGAACTGCCACGTGATCCTGCGCGGTGGCAAGGCGCCGAATTACGACGCCGACAGCGTAGCCGCGGCCTGCAAGGCGCTGACCACAGCCCAGCTGCCAGCCACGCTGATGGTCGATTGCAGCCATGCGAACAGCAGCAAGCAGCACGAGAAACAGCTTGACGTGGCGCGCAGCATTGCCGCCCAGATCGCTGGAGGCTCGACCAGCATCTTCGGCCTGATGGCCGAGAGCCATCTGCAGGCCGGCGCGCAGAAATTCACGCCAGGGCAGGACGATGCCGGCAAGCTTGCATATGGCCAGAGCATCACCGACGCCTGCCTGGGTTGGGATCACTCGCTCGAACTGCTAGACACCCTGTCCCGGGCAGTGACGGCGCGACGCCAACGGGCAGTCTGAATCCGCGCGGTCGCCTTCAGGCAGCGGCAGCGCGGTCGTGCTGCCTCGGCGCAGTCGCTCCGGCCTGCAGGCGAGCCAGCAGTTTCTGGTGAATGCCGCCAAAGCCGCCATTGCTCATGCACAGGATCTGGTCACCCGCGCGAACGGCTGCCAGTACCTGGTCTGTCAGCATGGCGATGTCGTCAGCCACCTGCGCCTTGTCACCCAGCGGCGCCAGCACTTCCCGCGCATTCCATCCCAGGCCACCGGCGTGGCAAAACGACAGGTCCGCCGCTGCCAGCGCCCAGGGTAGCTGGGCCTTCATTGCGCCCAGCTTCATGGTGTTGGTGCGCGGCTCGAACACCGCCAGAATGCGCACCGACGGACCGACCTTGCGTCGCAGACCTTCCAGCGTGGTGTGGATGGCCGTCGGATGATGGGCGAAATCATCGTACACCGTGACCGGGGCGGCAGAGCGGGCCATGCCCGCCGGCACGACACTGCCGCGCAATTCCATGCGCCGGCGCACGTTCTCGAACCGGGCCAGGGCCTGCGCCGCCAGCGCCGGTTCAACGCCTACGTGTTCGGCCGCAGCGATGGCTGCCAGGGCATTGAGCTGATTGTGCTGGCCGGTCAAGTTCCATTCCACCGACCCCACCGACTCGCCGTGACGGTACACCTCGAACCGATCAGGTTCGCCGCGCGCGGTGAAATCGCTGACGGCGGCGCCAAAACTGCGCTGCTCGCTCCAGCAGCCCGCAGCCATCACCCGTGCCAGGCTCTCCTCCAGCCCGTTGACAATGATGCGGCCGCTGCCGTGAGGCCCTGCACCCGGAACGATACGGACCAGATGACGGAATTGCCGTTCGATGTCGGCCAGATCGTCAAAGATGTCGGCGTGGTCGAACTCCAGGTTGTTCAGGATCACGGTGCGCGGCCGATAGTGCACGAACTTGCTGCGTTTGTCGAAAAAAGCGGTGTCGTATTCGTCCGCCTCGATGACAAACAGCGGCTTGCGTACCATCGCTGCAGAGGGTGGTGATCCGCCAAGCCGCGCCGACGCGGAAAAATTCATCGCCACGCCGCCGATCAGGAAACCCGGCTGCAGTCCGGCACATTCGAGGATCCAGGCCAGCATCGCCGTGGTGGTGGTCTTGCCGTGGGTACCGGCGACCGCCAGCACATGGCGTCCCTGCAAGACATGTTCGGCCAGCCATTGCGGACCGCTGGTATACGGCGCTCCGGCATCGAGGATCGCCTCCATCAACGGATACCGAGGCGAACCGTCGGACACGGTGGCCCGACTTACCACGTTGCCGACGACAAACATATCGGGCCGCAGATCGATCTGCCGGGCGCCATAACCGTCGGTCAGGTCGATGCCCAGTGCGCGCAGCTGCTCACTCATCGGCGGATACACGCCGGTGTCGCATCCGGTGACGGTATGCCCCTGCTCGCGCGCCAGTGCCGCCAGCCCTCCCATGAAGGTGCCGCAGATGCCCAGGATATGGATATGCATCACCGAAGTTTAAATGAGGCACCCGTGGCGCCAGTGACATGGCGGCGGTCACCCGTTCGGGGCTCGCTGCCGATTCCATGGACAATCACTCCATGGAACAAGGCGCAGATGCGTGGAGGGCCGAGATCGCGGCAGCAGCGGCACGCCTGGTGGTGGAGGAGGGGCTCGAATACGGGCCGGCCAAGCGCCAGGCGATCCGCCTGCTGGGGCTGCCGCCCCGTACGCCCCTTCCGGGTAACGGCGAGCTCGAGGACGCGGTGTTCGAGCATATTACGATCTTCTGTGCCGAATCCCAGCCGCTGGAACTCGCGGCGTTGCGCCTGATCGCGGCGCGCTGGATGGAGCGACTGGCGCCGTTCCGACCCCACCTCGGCTCGGCTGTGTGGCGCGGCAGCGCGACGCGCCGGTCCGACATCGTGCTGGAGTTGTATTGCGACGATTCCAAGTCGGCCGAGATCGCGTTGATCGATGCGCGTATCGCCTACGAGCCACGAACCGTCCATGGCATGCGCGCAGACACGGTCGAGGCGCTGAGCGTCTCGGACTTCTGTCCCGAGCTGAACACGAGGGTGTTCATTCACCTGCTGGTGTACGACCACGATGATCTGCGAGGCGCCTTGCGCAAGGACGCCAATGGCCGCACATCGCGGGGAGATCTGGCTTCACTGCGAGAATTGTTACGCAGGCAAAGCGCATGAAAAAATTGGAACCGGACACCTCGATCGTAAAAGACAACTCGCCAGCGACCTGGAGTGCCGCGCGGCGGCGCTGGCTGTTCGCAGCGGTGGCAGCTAGCGCCGCCGCGGCGGGCGCGGGCCTGTCGTGGTGGCAGGCCCGACCCGGCGATGCGGCTGTGGCCCAGGCGCTGCCGGTCTGGGACATGGTGTTCCCCACGCCCGATGGCGACAACATGGCCATGCGGGTCTTTGCCGGTAAGCCTCTGCTGTTGAACTTCTGGGCCACCTGGTGCCCACCATGCGTAGAAGAAATGCCCCTTCTGGATCGCTTCTACACCGAAAACAGCGGAAATGGTTGGCAAGTCCTCGGTATTGCGGTCGACCAGGCGGCGGCCGTCAAGCGTTTCCTGGCCCGAACGCCAGTCCGATTTCCGATCACGCTGGCTGGCATATCCGGTGTCGAACTGAGTCGATCGCTGGGCAACCAGGGGGGTGGACTGCCATTCACGGTCGTGTTCGACAACTTGGGGCGGATTGCCCAACGTAAAATCGGCCAAGTCACACCGCAGGACCTGAAGGAATGGCGCCGCTTGCATTAGGGGCCAACCCAAGGTTGCCGCGGTTCGCCTGAGACCGTCGACCGGTGCATGAAGGGCGCTGCAGCCCGGCTTGGCGCGAATGAGAAATAGAAATTAAAACGAAGATAGCCGCAAATTACCGACATTTGAGGTAAATTCGCGGCTCACTACATTAAGTCGTTGGAGACGCCATGGATTTGAGAAAACTCAAGACACTGATCGATCTGGTATCGGACTCGAACGTGTCGGAACTGGAAATCACGGAAGCAGAAGGCAAGGTGCGTATCGTCAAGGCGGCTGACAGCGCCGCACCGGTCCATTATCAGGCGGGGGCAGCACCGGTCGCTGCCCCGGTCCCGGCGGTTACCGCGGCGGCCGTCGCGCTGCCCGAGCCACCGGCCCACCATGTCGTGAAGTCGCCGATGGTAGGAACCTTCTACCGCAGCGCATCGCCGGGGTCCAAGGCCTTTGTCGAAGTAGGCAGCACGATCAAGGAAGGCGAGACGTTGTGCATTGTGGAGGCCATGAAGATCCTCAACGAGATCGAGGCCGACAAGTCCGGCACCGTGACCAATATCCTGTGCGCCAATGGCCAGGCAGTCGAATACGGA
>JBBRVD010000019.1:0-31766 GCA_038247175.1 Burkholderiales bacterium
CCACCGCACTCTCCACCACCGCACTTTCGGCCACCGCACTTTCGGCCACCGTTTCGCGCGACGCGAGACGGCAGTGGCCGGGATGTCGTTACCATAGTGGCTCGGCCAAGCGCGCGACATGGTTGCGGGAGCATGGCCAGCCACACGATACCGAGCGCCTCCATGAACGCCTCCCACGACTGGATTGCCTTTGGCATCGCCACGATCCTGTTTGCCATTTACGAGGTGTGGGTGCTGTGGGTCGGTTGGCGCCACCCGGGCCGGATCGCACGGTCGGCGCATGCGTTCATGCGCGCGAGCTGGGTCGATGCGCTGAGTCGCCAGCCGGGTTTCGAGATCGTCGCAGTGCAAGCGCTGCGCAACTCGCTGATGTCGGCCACGATAGCCGCATCGACGGCCGCGCTGGCCCTGATGGGCACCGTCAGCCTGGCCAGCAGCAATATCCAGGCGGCCACGTTCGACGGCACGCCGCCATTGCGCATCGTGCTCGAGATCCTGCTGATGGCCACTCTGTTCGCGTCCTATGTCTGCTCGGCAATGTCGATGCGGTACTTCAGCCATGCCGGCTTCGTGATGTCGATGCCGATCACGGCGCCCGAGCGTGCGGCGCTCAATCCGATGGCCAAGGAGTACGTCAAGCGAGCCGGCCTGCTGTACAGCTGGGCGCTGCGGTTCTTCCTGATCATCGCACCGCTGGTGGTGGGCATCGTGCGCCCGCTGGCGATGCCGTTCATGACCGTCGCACTGGTCGTTGCGTTGTGGTTTTTCGACCGGCCTGCGCGGCTGGCCCATGTGGTGCAAGGTCCCACGGCTTGAAGGGTCGATGGCCACCCGTCGGTTCAGTGGCAGGGCCGCCGCGGGAAACCGTGTGGCAGACACCGGTGCGCGCTGCACTGTGCGGGTAACAGCGTGCGGGTAACAGCCAGCGTGCGGGTAAAATCGTGCGGCCTTCCATTCCGGCGCACCCGGTCACCCTGCAGCCCGCGGTGCCCAGCTCTGCTTGCGCCTTGCGCCCCACGTCCATGACCACCATTCCCGCGATCACTGTTGCCGACATCCGCCAGATCTTCCTGGACTTTTTTGCCTCCAAGGGCCATACCGTGGTGGCATCGAGCCCGCTGGTGCCGGGTAACGACCCGACGCTGATGTTCACCAATTCGGGCATGGTGCAATTCAAGGATGTGTTCCTGGGCTCCGACAAGCGTTCCTACGTGCGCGCCGCCTCGGTGCAGGCCTGCCTGCGTGCCGGCGGCAAACACAACGACCTGGAGAACGTCGGCTACACCGCGCGCCACCACACCTTCTTCGAGATGCTGGGCAACTGGAGTTTCGGCGACTATTTCAAGCGCGACAGCCTGACCTGGGGCTGGGAACTGCTGACCCGGGTCTACAAGCTGCCGCCCGAGCGGCTGCTGGCAACGGTCTATATTGATGATGACGAGGCTTACGACATCTGGACCAGACAGATTGGCCTTCCGCCCGAACGGGTGATCCGCATCGGCGATAACAAGGGTAAGAAGTACGCATCCGACAACTTCTGGATGATGGCCGACACTGGTCCGTGCGGGCCATGTTCCGAGATCTTCTACGACCACGGCGATCATATTCCCGGCGGCCCGCCGGGCAGCCCGGGCGAGGACGGCGACCGTTTCATCGAGATCTGGAACCATGTGTTCATGCAGTTCGACATGCAGGCCGATGGCAGCCTGGTCCAGCTGCCGGCGCCCTGTGTCGACACCGGCATGGGCCTGGAGCGGCTGGCCGCGATCCTGCAGCACCAGCACAGCAATTACGAGATCGACCTGTTCACCGCGCTGATCGCAGCGGCCGCGCGGGAGACCGGTTGCAGTGACCTGGCCAACAACTCGCTCAAGGTGATCGCCGACCATATTCGCGCCACGGCGTTCCTGGTCAGCGACGGCGTGATTCCCGGCAGCGAAGGGCGTGGCTATGTGCAGCGGCGCATCATTCGCCGCGCCATCCGCCACGGTTACAAGCTCGGGCGCAAGTCGCCGTTCTTTCACAAGCTGGTGGCGGATCTGGTCGCCGTGATGGGCGAGGCCTATCCGCGCCTGGCCGAGCAGCACGAGCGCATTACCGAGGTGTTGCGTCTTGAGGAGGAGCGTTTTTTTGAGACGCTGGAGACCGGCATGGGCATTCTGGACGCAGCGCTGTCCGGTGGAGTGACCGTGCTGCCGGGCGAGGTGGCCTTCAAGTTGCACGACACTTTCGGCTTTCCGCTCGACCTTTCGGCCGATGTCTGCCGCGAGCGCGGCCTGTCGGTGGACGAGGCCGGGTTTCATACCGCGATGGACAAGCAGAAGACCCAGGCCCGGGCCGCCGGCAAGTTCCGCATGGACAAGGCGTTGGAATACAGCGGCGAGGCGAACGATTTTGTGGGTTACATCCATCTGACGCAGCCGGACAGCACGGTGCGCGCGCTGTACCTGGACGGACTCGCGGTCACGCAGTTGCAGTCCGGGCAACACGGCGCCGTGGTGCTCGATACCACGCCGTTTTATTCCGAGAGCGGCGGCCAGGTCGGTGACCAGGGGTCGATCGCGTCCAGCTGCGCGATGTTCGAAGTTGCCGACACCCAGAAGGTCAAATCGGACGTGTTCGCGCACCATGGGGCGGTGACCTCCGGCAAGCTGTCGATCGGTGACACGGTGACCGCGCAGGTGGACACCGCCAAGCGCTCGGCCACGATGCGCAACCATTCGGCTACGCACCTGATGCACAAGGCCTTGCGCGCCGTGCTGGGCACGCACGTGCAGCAAAAGGGCAGTCTGGTCGACGCCGGGCGGACCCGGTTCGACTTCACACACAACGCGCCTTTGAGCGACGCGCAGATCCATGCCATCGAGGCGCAGGTCAACGCCGAGATCCTGGCCAACGTGGCAACCCGGGAACGCCAGATGGACATCGAGTCGGCGAAGCAGACCGGCGCGATGATGCTGTTCGGCGAAAAATACGGGGAAATGGTACGGGTGCTCGACATTGGCAGCACCACCGAGCTGTGTGGCGGCACCCATGTGCAGCGCACCGGCGACATCGGCCTGTTCAAGGTCGTGGGTGAGGGCGGCGTGGCGGCGGGTGTGCGGCGCATCGAGGCCGTCACCGGCGAAGGTGCGCTGGCCTACCTGCAGCACCTCGAATCGACGGTCATGCAGGCCGCTGGCGCCGTCAAGGCGCCGGTTGCCGAACTGAATGGCCGGATCGCGCAGGTGCTGGACCATGTCAAGCAGCTGGAGAAGGAAGTCACTGCGCTCAAAGGCAAGCTGGCCTCCAGCCTGGGCGACGACCTGGTGCAGCAGGCGGTCGAGATCAAGGGCGTCAAGCTGCTGGCAGTGCGAATGGACGGCGCCGATAGCAAGACCTTGCGCGAGAGCATGGACAGGCTCAAGGACAAGCTCAAGTCGGCCGTCATCGTGCTGGCCACGGCCGACGGTGGCAAGGTGCAGCTGGCCGCCGGCGTGACCGCCGACCTGCTGGGCCGGATCAAGGCCGGCGAGCTGGTCAACCATGTGGCCAGCCAGGTCGGCGGCAAGGGCGGTGGCAAGCCCGACATGGCGATGGCCGGCGGCACCGATGCCCAGGCGCTGCCGCAGGCGCTGGCCAGCGTGCGCGCCTGGGTCGAAGCCAGGCTGTGAGCCCGTATCCGGCGGCACCGCGGTGGCCGGATTTCGCGCTGTGAGCACCCCCCAGGCAATGGATGCGTCATTCTCGCGCTCAGGGGTCAGGCAAAGTGGCAGAGCCACATTTGTCTGAGAGGCGCGCAGGCTAGCCATGCTGGAGCAGGACACCGCGCGCAACCGCCAGCTTGGCATCGCCATGGTGAGTGTCACCACGCTGTGTTTTGCCGCGCTCGACGGCACTGCCAAGTGGCTGGTACTGGCACTGCCGGTGTTTCAGGTGGTGTGGCTGCGGTTCGTCACCCACACGGTGCTGGCCGCGGTGGCGCTGACGCCGCGTTACGGTTGGTCGTTGTATCGGCCCAAGCTGCCGCGGCTGCAGTTGCTGCGTGCGCTGATGCAGGCGGTGATGACCGCGCTCAACTTCTGGGCGCTGCAATATCTGCAGCTCGACGTGACGGGTGCGATCCAGTTCTCGGTGCCAATCCTGATCGCGGTCATCAGTGCGCGGCTGCTGGACGAGCGGCTCGACGCGCGGCGCTGGGTTGCGATTCTGGTCGGCTTCGCCGGCGTGTTGCTGATCGTGCGTCCGTGGTCCCAGGGTTTCCATCCGGCGATCGTGCTATCGCTGATCAACGCGGTGTTGTATGCCTTGTTCAACATGCTGACCCGGTACATGGCGGCCACCGAGTTGCCGGCCACCACCCAGTTGTGGTCGGCAGGCGGCGCGGCCGTATTGCTGGCGCCGTTCGGCCTGTGGCAGTGGACGCCGCCACAGGACACCTTGACCTGGATCCTGGTGCTGTCGATGGGTGTGTATGGTGGCCTGGGACACCTGATGGTGACACAGGCCCACCGTTACGCGTCGGCGGCCGTGCTCGGACCCTTTCTGTACCAGCAGATCATCTACATGACGCTGTTCGGCTGGCTGATTTTCGGCCATGTGCCGGACGCGGCCGTCGTCGGTGGCGCAGCCATCGTCGTGGCCAGCGGGTTGTATCTGCTGTACCGGGAATTCCGCCGGCGCTGACCGGTCGCGGGTGATCTGTGGACCAGCCGGCGATTCACCGGGTCGGTACCGCACCCAGGCCCGGCCACCAGTGAGGCTCGGCGCTTTCCGTCGGCGCCGGTGCCGTGGCGTAAGCCACCCAGACAGCCGCGGAACCCATCGCAATGGCGAGTACGGCGACGACTGCTGCGATTGGCGCCGTGATGCCTTGCGCGCGCCGACGGCGAGGGCCCTGCGCCATGTCGTTGCCGCCTGCCGTTTCAGAAGTTACTGACGGACCCGGTGGGGTCAGTTTCATCCTAGCCCCCAACGCGCAACTGGTTGTCTACCGCCGTAACACCGGATACGGCCAGTGCCTTCGCGGCGGCACGTTCGCGTGCCACATCGGTCGGTGCGCTGCCTCTGAGCACAACCTTGCCATCCAGGGTGTCCACGTCGATTTTCAGGGCACTGAGTTCTGGGTCGCGCGCCAGATCGGCGTTGATCTGTGTCGTGATCCCCGCGTCGCGGGCCTTGACGGCTGCACTGTCCATTGCGGTTGTTGCGCTTTCCCTGGCAGCCGCGACGCCCTGCTTTACTTCGGCGCCCAACACGTCTGCCTTTTTTTCCATGGTGTTGATGGCTGCGTCGACTTTCTGGCCGGCAGTCTGGTCGGGCTGCCTGTTGTCGCAGGCTGCCAGCGCCAGAACAGCGGCGCAGGCAACAGCTGCCTTGGTGAGCCGGTTCGTTGTGTTTTGCATCTTGTTTCCTCCTTGACCAGCCGATGTGTGCGGCATTGCAGCACAGTGTCCCGAATCGGGGCCTCACCGCCCATAGGCGCCCGCCGGATCCTGTTGTGGGAAATATCCGACACCGTTGGCGCCGTGGGTCAGGCTCAGGCGCGTTCCCGCTTGTGCCGGTACATCGCTGCGTCGCTGCGATGTGTCAAGCTCTCGACGGTGTCGCCGGGCTCGGCAGTGGCCACACCCACGCTGATACCCGCTTGCAATCCGGCGGCGATCGAGGACCAGTCGAAGGTGTGCACCGCGAGTGCGATACGTTCGCAGACCCGGCGTGCGACGGCCGGCTCCAGGTTTTTGAACACGATGACGAATTCATCGCCCGCCAGCCGCGCCGCCATGTCGTCTTCGCGGACATGCAAGCGCAGGATCTGCGCAATACGCCTGAGCACCTCGTCGCCGACCTGGTGCGAGAAGTGGTCGTTGATCTGCTTGAACTTGTCGACATCGATCAGCGCCACGCACGGCGGCAAGCCGCGCTCTGGCCCGCTGCGCAGCAACTCGCCTGCATACAACTCGAAGTTGCGCCGGTTCGGAATGCCGGTCAGCGTGTCTTCGAGCGAGAGTTTTTCCAGCTGGCGGGAGGTGATCTCGAGCAGTTGCACATGTTGCTGGCGCTGGCGCAGGTCGACCTGCCATTCGATCACTTTCTCGCGCGTCTCCAGGCCATCGGTTCGGATCAGTTGATCGCGCAGCCGCAGCCGTCGCAACTCGTCCAGTGCCTGGCCGTTGCGTCCCTGCGCAACATACAGCTGCGAGGCCAGCAGATGGCCCAGGCAGGCCAGTTGTTCGTGCTCCACCTCGACCGCGATCTCGATCATGCGCGCGGCTTGTGGCATGGCGACGGTCCAGTCGCGCTGGACCCATGCGATCTCGGCCCGCACCCAGCTCTCGAGCGCCGACAGCCAGGTCACGGTCTGGTAACGCGCCGCCCATTGCGCAAGCACCTCCACATCCAGCCGGGCCTGGCCGACTCGGCCGTGCCAGATCTGTTCCAGGCACAGACCGAACTGCAGCACGGCTTCGGTCGTGATATGGGTGCCGGGCGACGCATGGCCAGCGTCGCCGTGCGCGATGCGCGCCACGATGGCCTCGCGCCGCTCGCGCAGCCGGTCAAGGGCGGGAAACTCGCCCACGTAGTACCGTTCGTGCACGATGCGCACCAGTTCGGTCCACCACTGGTTTACCCGTGGCTGGAAGATGCCCATCGGGGGTTGCGCGCGCTGCGCGATCTGGATCGCGGTCTGTAGCGCCTGTTCGGCCTTTTCGAAGCCGTTGCTCCAGAAGTAGGCTACGCCCAGCGCGTTGTACGACAGCACGCAGTGTTCATCGTTCTCCAGAAATTGGCTCAGCCGCACGCTGAGCAAGGCGGCCTCGATGGCCTCTTCGTTGCGTCCAAGCGTGACCGACACGATGGCATGGGTGGTCAGGGCCATCACCTCGCCCGAGGTGTCGCCCAGCAGCTGAAACTGGTGTGCAGCCCGCTGGCTGGCCCGGTGAGCACGTCGGTAACGCGACAACATGCGATCGCAATGCGCCAGGCACAGCAGCGCCTTGGCCTCGTAGCGCGGGTTCGACAGGCCCTCTGCGGCCTTGAGTACCTTGTGCGAGATGTCGCGGCCGGCCGCGACGTCGCCACGGTCCAGCGCCGCATGGGCATCGCGCAGCAAGGCCTCCAGACCATCGTTGCGGCGTGGCTGGGGTGGATGGGACATGACCCGATTTTGCGCCAAGGTGGCCGCGTTGCAGCCACACAACGCAGCCAGGCCCGGCAAGGCGCACGGACATCCGTGGCCGGCCTACACTGCGATCGATGACGTCCCAGAGAAAGACATGGCCGGGAGCAAGCCCAGGCCCGGCATGAGCTGGGGCGCGTCCGCGCTGGGCGTGCTGGCGCTGGTCGCGGCATTGTTTGGCGTGGTGCTCGCAGGCCTGTGGTGGGGCCAGGAGAAGCTGCTGTTCGTGCCAACGGTGTTGCCACCCGACCGGGTACTGGCCCGTGCCGACGACATCCATGAAACCCGCATTGCGGTGCCGGGTGCGCAGTTGTCGGCGCTGCACCTGCGTCTGCCCGATCCCAAGGGTGTGGTGTTTTTCCTGCATGGCAATGCCGGTAACCTGGAGAGCTGGTTCGTCAGCCCGGACTACTACCGCCAGGCGAATTACGACTTGTTCATGATCGACTATCGCGGTTACGGCAAGAGCAGCGGTTCGATCGACAGCGAGGCGCAGTTGCATGCCGACGTGCGCGCGGCCTGGGACAGCATCGCCGCACGGTATGTCGGGCGCAAACGGGTGCTCTACGGACGCTCGCTGGGCTCGGGCTTGGCGGCACGGCTGGCGGTGGAACTGCCGGGCGGCGAAGCCCCGGACCTGACGGTGCTGGTTTCGCCCTATAGCAGCGTCCTGGCACTGACCGCGCAGCACTACCCCTGGGTGCCGCAGCAGCTGCTGCGGTATCCACTGCGCACCGACGCGCTGGTCGACCGGATTCCGAACCGGCTGCTGCTGATCCACGGCGAGCGTGATGCGCTGATCGGCGCCTCGCACAGCCGCGCGCTCCAGGCACTGGCGCCGCACGCGCAACTGCTGCTGGTGCCGGGCGCAGGGCATAACGACCTGCAGGAGTTTGCGGTTTACCTGGACGGGCTGGCGCGGGCGCTCGGCGCGTTATAGGCGCGCACACAGCGTCTGGATGGACCGTCGATGTCCCCGGCAGCCGCGGCGGTCGTGAAGGCGGACCGCCATCGACTTTTGGTGCATGCGCAGGCAGTTCACGCCGCCGGACGGCTACCATGTCGGCTGTGCGCGAACCCCCTGAAAACCAAGGAGACAGCATGCCCCAGACCGACATCGCAATTGCTCAGGCTGCCACGCTCAGGCCCGTGCTGCAGTTGGCGCAGGAGCGTCTGGGCATTCCGCCCGAGGCGCTGGAGCCTTATGGCCACTACAAGGCCAAGATCGACCTGGCCTGGCTGCAGACGCAGACCGGGCCGAACGGCAAGCTGGTGCTGGTTACCGCGATCAGCCCCACGCCGGCGGGCGAGGGCAAGACCACGACCACGGTTGGCCTGGGCGATGCACTGAACCGGATCGGCAAACGCACCGTGATCGCGTTGCGCGAACCGTCGCTGGGGCCGGTGTTCGGCATGAAGGGCGGGGCTGCGGGCGGAGGGTATGCGCAGGTCGTCCCGATGGAGGACATCAACCTGCACTTCACCGGTGACTTCAACGCCATCGCGCTGGCGCACAACCTGCTCGCGGCGCTGATGGACAACCATATTCACCATGGCAACACGCTGGGCTTCGACGTGCGGCGCATCGTGTGGCGCCGGGTCATGGACATGAACGACCGCGCCTTGCGCTCCACCGTGGTGTCGCTCGGCGGTCCGGGCAATGGCTTTCCGCGCGAGGATGGTTTCGATATTGTGGTCGCGTCCGAGGTGATGGCAATCTTCTGCCTGGCCACCTCGCGCAAGGATCTGAAGGAGCGGATGGGCAACATCATCGTGGGTTACACGCGCGAACAACTGCCGATCCGCGCGCGTGACCTGTAGGCGCACGGTGCGATGGCTGTGCTGCTCAAGGATGCGATCAAACCCAACCTGGTGCAGACGCTGGAGAACAACCCGGCCATCATCCACGGTGGCCCATTCGCCAACATCGCGCATGGCTGCAATACCGTCACCGCGACAAAGGCTGCGCTCAAGCTGGGCGAATATGTGGTCACCGAAGCGGGCTTCGGCGCCGACCTCGGCGCCGAAAAATTCATCGACATCAAGTGCCGCAAGGCTGGCTTGCGCCCCGATTGCGCAGTGGTGGTGGCCACGCTGCGCGCGCTCAAGCACCACGGCGGTGTCGATGCCAGGGACCTGAACACACCCAACCTGGCCGCGCTGAAAAGGGGTATGGCCAACCTGGAGCGCCACGTGCGCAACATCCGCCAGCACTACGGCCTGCCATGTGTCGTCTCGATCAACCATTTCACGGCGGATACGCAAGAGGAACTGGATCTGCTGCGGCGCGAGATGGACCAACAAGGCGTTCCGGTCGTGGTTGCACGGCACTGGTCGCAGGGCTCCCGCGGCGCGGAGGACCTGGCGCGTGAAGTGGTGCGACTGGCCGAAGGTGGCACCGCCTGCATGAAGCTGGTCTATCCGGACGACGCCAGCCTGTGGGACAAGATGAAGGCGATTGCCACGATGATCTACGGTGCATCGGACATCTCGGCCGACGCGGCGGTGCGGTCGGAGATCGCCAAACTGCAGAATGACGGGTTCGGTCATTACCCGGTGTGCGTGGCCAAGACGCAGTATTCTTTCTCCACCGATCCGAAGCTGCTCGGCGCGCCGAGCGGACACGTGGTCAACATCCGCGAGGTCCGTCTGGCCGCCGGGGCCGAGTTCGTCGTGATGATCTGCGGCGACATCATGACCATGCCCGGGTTGCCGCGGGAGCCGGCATCGGCGCGCATCGACATCGATGACGATGGTCGGATATCCGGTTTGTTCTGACTGCGCGACCGTCACTGGCCCGGCTGCAGGTTGCCAGTCCTGGGCGCGCGTTGTCGCAGTGCGGCGTGCAAGACCTGGCGCGCCATGGGATCGCGCTGCGGCGCAGGTGCCGTCGGCGGCTTGCCTTCAGCCGCGTTCGACCGGCCGTGACCGGTCGCTGCACCACTCACTCCAGCTGCCGGCAAACAGCGCCTGGCGACCGAGGCCGGCGATCTCCATCGCCAGGATGTTGGGCACGGCGGTGACGCCACTGCCGCAGTGGTGCACAACAGTGGACTGGTCGCGACCGTCCAGCAACTCCAGCAGTTCGGCCTTGAGCACGACGGCCGGCTTGAACAGACCGTTGTCGTCGATGTTGGAGCTGAACGGGCGGTTCAAGGCACCCGGAATATGGCCAGCTACCGGATCGAGCGGCTCGACCTCGCCACGGTACCGTGGCTCTGCACGCGCGTCGACCAGCCACTGGCCGGGCTCGCCCAGCCGTTCGAGCACCCGCTGAGCATCAACCAGCACCGCGCGTTCGGGCTGCAGCTGGAAATCCTGTGGCGCGTGCGCAGTTGCCGCGCCGCTGGTGACCACACCCCCTGCGGCGTACCAGGCCGGCATGCCGCCGTCCAGCACGGCCACGCGTTCATGGCCGACCCACTTGAGCATCCACCACAGGCGGCCGCAATAGTTGACACCCTGGCGGTCGTACACCACGGCCTGCATGTCGTTGGAAAAACCCACGCTGCCCAGCCATCGGGCGAACACGGCGCGTCCCGGCAGCGGGTGACGTCCGCCGCTGGCGGCCTGTGGGTCGCCCTTGGCGCTGAGATGGCGGTCCAGGTCGGCGCGCACTGCGCCGGGAATATGGGCCTGGGCGAAGATCTGGTCGCCGGATAGCGGCTTGGCCAGGTCGAAACTGCAGTCGAAGACCATCATCGGGCGACCCGATTCGATCAGGACCAGGAGTTGATCAGCCGAGAGCAAAGTGGTGTAGTTCATGTTCCCGCGTCCTCCAGGCTTTCGGGGCCCATGACGCGGCGGTACCACTCATGGAAGTGCTGCATGCCGTCCTCCATCGGGCTCTGGTACGGACCGCGTTCGTTCACGCCGCGCCGCATCAGGGCGAGCCGGCCGGCATCCATGCGCAGGGCGATCTCGTCGTCCTCGACACAGGTCTCCATGTAGGCGGCCTGCTGGGCCTCGACGAATGCGCGCTCGAATGCGGCAATTTCTTCCGGGTAGTAGAACTCGACCACGTTGAGCGTCTTGTGCGGCCCCATCGGATGCAGTGTGGACACGGTCAACACATGCGGATACCACTCGACCATCACATGCGGGTAGTAGGCCAGCCAGATGGCGCCATGCCGCGGCGGCTTGCCATCGCGGTAATTCAGCAGCGCCGACTGCCAGCGCTCATA
Source organism: Burkholderiales bacterium (assembly GCA_038247175.1). GTDB lineage: Bacteria > Pseudomonadota > Gammaproteobacteria > Burkholderiales > Burkholderiaceae_C > CAISIP01. The sequence continues at coordinate 11,344 of JBBRVD010000019.1, forward strand.
GGTGGGGCTGCCTGCCTTGCCCAGCCGGTTCGCCACGCCCACCGTCTGCACGCAGTAGCTGTCGCCGAACTCCCAGCGCAAGTCATCGCAGGTGACGAAGCTGCCAAGCCCCGGGTGAAAGGGCCCGACATGGTAATCCTCAAGGTAGACCTCGATGAAGGTCTTCCAGTTGTAGGCGCACTCGTGCATTTCCACATGGTCGAGCACGTGGCCCGTGAAGTCGAGGTCGGCCAGCGGCCCGAGCCGCGCCAGTTCGGATGCGATCGACACGACGCTTCCCCCACCCGGCTGTGCGGCCTCGAACAACAGTCCGTTCCACGCCTGTAGCGGGAAATTGTCCAGGCTCAGGCAAGGGTCCTCGGGAAAGTGCGGCGCGCCGATCAGCGTGCCGGCCTTGTCCGCTGCGCCACCGCCGCTGTAGGTCCAGCGGTGCAGCGGACAGACAATATTGCCAAACGCGCTACCGGGTTGCTCGGCCAGCAGGCTGCCGCGCCCTTTGAGCATCAGTGCCTGGCGGTGCCGACACACGTTCGAGATCAGCTCGACGCCCTTGGTCGTGCGCACCAGGGCACGCCCGGCGGCCTCATGGGGCAGGGTGTAGTAGTCGCCGATCTCGGGCACCGCCAGTTGATGCCCGACATAACGGGGCCCCGGATGGAAGATGCGCTGCCGTTCGCGCTGGTAGGTGGCTTCGTCGAAATAGTCGGCAACCGATAACTGGCTTGCCGCCTGCTGCAGTCGAAGACTTAAATCAGACATGGGTGACCTGACCTAAATGCTCCCCACAGGGAGAAGACAACCGCCGATGCCGGAGCCCGCGACGGTGACAAGATAATCCGGACGGACCGGCAGTGAAGCGTCGCATTGTACCTTCGGGTGTCGGATCGTCGAGGTGCCGCGGCAGGTCACCAATCCGCCGGCTTCGGGTTGGCGGCATTGCGCGCCTAAAATGGCAGTTTCCAGCACTGCAACCTCCATGGACAAGGCGACTGCCCCACCGACCACGACGACGACCCCCACCAGTTACGAGGCTGCGCTGCAGGAACTCGAGCAGCTGGTCAGCCGGCTCGAATCCGGCGACATGCCGCTGGAGCAATTGCTGGGCGGGTACCAGCGGGGTGCGGAGTTGCTGCAATATTGCCGCGACAAGCTGCAAGCGGTCGAAAGCCAGATCAACGTGCTCGATGCGGGTACGATCAAGACATGGATACCCGAGTGAACCAGCCTGACGCGGGGCAACGCTGTCAGTCGATCGACCTGCGGGCCTGGTCCCAGGAGCGGCTCGAACGCGTCGAGCGAGCACTCGAGCGCTGCGTCACGGCGGAGCCACCCGAAGGTCTTGACCACGGTGCGCCGGCAGCGCTGGTGCAGGCGATGCGGTATGCCGTTCTCGGCGGTGGCAAACGCTTGCGCCCGTTGCTGGTGCTGGCAGCCTGCGAGTCGCTGCAGGGCCACTGCGGTGCAGCGCTGCGCGCAGCCTGCGCCGTCGAGCTCATCCATGCGTATTCTCTGGTGCATGATGATTTGCCGTGCATGGACAACGACGTTTTGCGTCGCGGCAAACCGACGGTCCACGTGGCTTTCGGTGAGTCGACGGCGCTGCTGGCCGGTGACGCCCTGCAGGCCCTGGCCTTCGAGTTGTTGACACCCGATGCGACGGACGCGGTCCCGGTCGCGGTACAGGCCCATTTTTGCCGCCTGCTGGCGCGTGCAGCGGGCAGCGCCGGCATGGCTGGCGGGCAGGCGATCGATCTGGCCAGCGTGGGCAGTCGGCTGACCGAAAAACAGTTGCGCGACATGCATGCACGCAAGACCGGGGCCTTGCTGCAGGCAAGCGTGCTGATGGGCGCTGCCTGTGGTGTCACCACAGGTGCTCAGTGGCGTGCGCTGCAGGACTTCGGAACGGCCATCGGGCTGGCGTTCCAGGTTGTGGATGACATCCTGGACGTGACGGCCGACTCCGCGACGCTGGGCAAGACGGCCGGCAAGGATGCTGCCGCAGACAAGCCGACCTATGTGTCGGTGATGGGCCTGGAGCCTTCGCGCGTTTTTGCCAGGTCGCTGCTGGTTGACGCACACGCGGCACTGGACCGCGCCGCGCTTCCATGGGACCAGGCGCTGCGTGCGCTGGCCGACATGGTCGTTCAACGATCGAACTGAAGAATGCCGATGCTCGACACCGACTACCCCCTGCTGTGCCAACTCCGCGACCCCTCCGATCTGCGCCGAATGCCCCGAGGGCAGCTCGGCGCGCTGGCGGCGCAATTGCGTGCCTGCCTGCTGGCCAGTGTGTCGCGCACCGGCGGACACCTGAGTTCGAACCTGGGCACGGTCGAGTTGACGGTGGCGCTGCACTACGTGTTCAACACGCCGCATGACCGGTTGGTCTGGGACGTGGGCCACCAGACCTATCCGCACAAGATCCTGACCGGACGGCGCGAACGCATGGACAGCCTGCGCCAAATCGGTGGCCTGAGCGGCTTTCCGCAGCGCACCGAGAGCGAATATGACGCCTTTGGCACCGCCCATTCGAGCACCTCGATCTCGGCAGCGCTGGGCATGGCCATGGCATCGAAGATCAAGGGCGAAGACCGCCACAGCGTGGCCATCATCGGTGATGGCGCACTGACGGCGGGCATGGCCTTCGAGGCGTTGAACAATGCCGGCGTCTCGGACTGCAAGCTGCTGGTGATCCTCAACGACAACGACATGAGCATCAGCCCGCCGGTGGGCGCCCTCAATCGTTACCTGGCCCAGCTGCTGACCGGGCAGTTCTATGCCGCCGCCAAGCAGGTCGGCAAGAGTGTGCTCAAGGGTGCTCCGCCGCTGTTCGAGCTGGCCAAGCGGTTTGAAGAACAGGCCAAGGGCATGGTGGTTCCGGCCACCTTGTTCGAGAAGTTCGGCTTCAACTACACCGGTCCGATCGACGGACACGACCTGGAGTCGCTGATTCCGACGCTGGAGAACATCCGTCATCTGGAAGGGCCGCAGTTCCTGCATGTGGTCACCAAGAAGGGCCAGGGCTACACGCTGGCCGAGGTGGACCCGGTTGCCTATCACGGTCCGGGCAAGTTCGACCCCGCCGTCGGTCTGCAGAAGTCGTCGGCACCGGCCAAGCCGACCTTCACGCAGATCTTCGGCCAGTGGTTGTGCGACATGGCCGCACAGGACAAGCGACTCGTCGGCATCACGCCGGCGATGCGCGAGGGCTCTGGCCTGGTCGAGTTCGAGAAGCGTTTTCCCGATCGTTATTTCGATGTCGGCATCGCCGAGCAACATGCGGTGACGTTTGCGGCCGGGCTGGCCTGCGAGGGCTTGAAGCCGGTGGTGGCGATCTATTCCACGTTTTTGCAGCGTGCCTACGATCAGCTGATTCACGACGTGGCGATCCAGAACCTGCCGGTGGTGTTCGCACTCGATCGCGCCGGTTTGGTCGGCGCCGACGGTGCGACCCATGCGGGTGCCTACGACATCGCCTACCTGCGCTGCATTCCCAACTTGTCGGTGGCCTGTCCGGCAGACGAAAAGGAATGCCGGCAGTTGCTGTCGAGTGCATTCGAGCAGGATCATCCGGTGGCGGTGCGTTACCCCCGCGGCGCGGGCGCCGGTGTGGCGGTCGAGCCGGGGCTGGCAGGCCTGCCCTACGGCAAGGGCGAGGTTCGGCGAACCGGGCGCGGTATCGCCATCCTGGCGTTTGGCACATTGTTGTATCCCGCCCTGGTGGCCGCGCAGCTGGTCGACGCAACGGTGGTCAACATGCGCTGGGCCAAGCCGCTGGACGAGGCTTTGCTGCGGCAGATCGCCGAGCAGCACGCGCTGCTGGTGACGGTTGAGGAGGGTGCCGTGATGGGCGGTGCCGGCAGCGCGGTCGGCGAATTCCTGCAGTCGATCGGCCTGGTGCGGCCGATGCTGCAACTCGGGTTGCCCGACCGGTTCATCGAACATGGTGATCCGGCGCGGTTGCTGGTGCTGCAGGGACTGGATGCGCCGGGCATTGCCAGCGCGATACAAGCGCGCTTCGGCACGCTGATCGACGCAGACCGCGCGCCACTCAAGGTCGTCGCCTAACAGCGGCCTGGCATCATCGTTTGGCGCGGGAATGCGCCACTGCGCCCGGTTGGAGCGCCTTGCCCGTGTTTTCCCCTAGGCAAATTGCCGTTACAAGGACAATCTTCGCGCGCCATTGCGGTTAACCTTCACGCACTTCCCAAGGCGCGAATTTCTGGAGTGTGTATGTCTGCGTTTCTCTCCTTGTCCCGCGCCATCGATGCGCTCAGCCAGGTCATTGGCAAGCTGGTGATGTGGTTGATACTGGCGGCCACCGCCATCAGCGCCGGCAACGCCATCATGCGCAAGGCCTTCAGCATCGGCTCGAACGCGTATCTGGAAATCCAGTGGTACCTGTTTGCAGCAGTGTTCATGCTGGGCGTGGGATACGTGATGCTGAAGAACGGGCATGTGCGCATCGATTTCATTTCCAGTCGCCTGTCCAAGCGCACCAATGCCATCATCGACGCCCTGGGCATCGTGCTCTTCACGATTCCGCTGTCGCTGATCATGATCGACCTGGGCTGGCCGGTATTCCAGCGGGCGTTCGAATCCGGCGAAATGAGCCAGAATGCCGGCGGCCTGATCCGATGGCCGGTGTTCGGCCTGATCCCGCTCGGATTTTCACTGCTGATCCTGCAGTCGGTGTCGGAACTCATCAAGCGTGTCGCCTTCCTGACGGGGCACCGCGCCGAGCCGTTCACCGTGGAGCACGACAAGACGGCCGAGGAACTGCTGGTCGAGGAACTCGCCCGCGAGGCCGAGGCCCGCCTGTCCGCCCCTGGCGTGGGGGCACGCTGACATGAGCGCTTTCATCGCCCAGAACTTCGTCCCGTTGATGTTTGCGGGGCTGTTCTTCTTTCTGCTCACCGGCATTCCGGTGGCATTCGGCCTGGCGGCCACCGGATTGCTGTTCGGCTTCATCGGCATGGAGGCTGGCCTGTTCTCGACCAATCTGTTCCAGGCGCTGCCGCTGCGGGTGATCGGCATCATGTCCAACGACACCTTGCTGGCGATTCCGTTCTTCACGTTCATGGGCATCATCCTGGAGCGTTCCCGCATGGCGGAAGATCTGCTCGAGACGGTGGGCCAGGTGTTCGGTCCGGTGCGCGGTGGCCTGGCCATCGCGGTGATCCTGGTGGGCGCCTTGCTCGCTGCCACCACCGGCGTGGTGGCGGCGGCGGTGATTTCCATGGGCCTGATCTCGCTACCCATCATGTTGCGCAACGGCTACAACCGCACCATCGCCACCGGTACCATCACCGCCTCGGGCACGCTGGCACAAGCCCTCCCGCCTTCGCTGGTGCTGATCGTGCTGGCCGACCAACTGGGCCGCTCGGTCGGTGACATGTATGCGGGGGCGCTGGTTCCCGGGCTGCTGCTGGTGGGCCTGTACCTGACGTTTGTCGTGGTGGTGGCCATCGTAGCGCCGTCTTGGGTGCCAGCCCTGCCGGCGGAGGCGCGGATCTACCGCGAAGACAACGGCGCCAGCGGTCATGTATCGCTGATCGTGCTGTTGCTGGCCTGTGCGGCGGCAGGCTGGTTCTGGTCGACGCAGCACAACCGGGTACTGGGCGCCTGGCTGGAGCGCACCACGGCTGCGCCGGGCGACGAAGTGGTGATCCTGTCGATGACGATCGCCTCGCTGCTGGCGCTGACGCTGGCCATCAGCAACCGGGTGCTGCGCCTGCGCTTGTTGTCGCGCCTGGCCGAGCAGGTCACGTTTGTGCTGATTCCGCCGTTGGTGCTGATCTTCCTGGTTCTGGGCACGATTTTCCTGGGTGTGGCCACGCCCACCGAGGGTGGTGCCATGGGCGCCATGGGCGCGTTGATCATGGCCGTGTCGCGCAAGCGGCTGAACTTCGGCCTGCTCAAGCAGGCTCTCGATGGTACGGTCAGGCTGGCGACCTTCGTGCTGTTCATCCTGATCGGCTCGACCGTATTCAGCTTCACGTTCAATGCCGCCGACGGCCATATCTGGGTCGAGCACCTGTTCAAGGACATGCCCGGCGGCGCCTTGGGCTTTCTGATTGTGGTGAATCTGTTGGTGTTCGTGCTGGGCTGCTTCATTGACTTCTTCGAGATCGCCTTCATCGTGATCCCGATCCTGGCGCCGGTGGCGGAAAAGATACTGCCTGCGCTTTTGCCTGGCGTACCGGTGGATATGGTGATGATCTGGTTCGGCGTGATCATCGCGATGAACCTGCAAACGTCATTCCTGACGCCTCCGTTCGGCTTCGCGCTGTTCTACCTGCGCAGCGTGGCGGCCAAGACCGACTACAAGGACCGCGTGACCGGGGTCATGATTCCCGCAGTGACGACGGGGCAAATCTACAAAGGCTCGATTGCATTCATCGTGTTGCAGGTGGCGATGGTCGCTGCAGTCATCGCCTTTCCGACCCTTGTCACGGGCGGTATTGAAAAGGGTAAAACCGTGGATGCAGACGCCGTGTTGCGGCAGATGCTGGAGAGCGAACAGAAGGACAAGGCCGCTACTGCGGCAGCCGCCGCGGCGCCGGGTGGAGCGGCGTCCGAACCGGACCCGTCCACCAGCGAGACTGGCAGCTCCGACGAAGAAAGCTCATTGGCCGACGACGACCCGATGAAGGCCCTGCAGGACGCGATGAAGGCGGACAGCGAGAAGAAATAGCGGGCGTCTGCGGCCAGTGCGAGTGAGGACCAAAAAAAACCCCGCGATGCGGGGCTGTGCCTGGCCGGTGCAGGCCCAGAGACCGGGCCCACACCAGAGTTGACGCTGCTTACAACTTGGCAGATTGCATGAAGTTGTCGAAGCGGGCCTCGGTGAAGCGGAACCAGAGATTGGACTCGCGCCGGAAGCTGGAGTAGTCGTCGTAGATTTTCTTGAAGGCGGGGTTGCTGGCCGACAACTCGCTGTACAAGGCCATGGCCTCCTTGAACGCGGCATCGAGTACCGGCTTCGGGAACGCCACCAGCTTGGCCCCTTTGGACACCAGCTCCTTCAGCGCGCCCGGGTTGCGGGCATCGTATTTGGCCTGCATCTCGGTGTGCGCAAACGCGGCGGCCGACTCGATGATCGCCTTGTACTCGGCCGTCAGTCCGTCGAAGGCCTTCTGGTTGACGTAGAGGTCGAGCTGCGGGCCACCTTCCCACCAGCCAGGGTAATGGTAGAACGGCGCGACCTTGTAAAAGCCCAGCTTCTGATCGTCGTACGGGCCCACCCACTCGGCGGCGTCGATGGTGCCTTTTTCCAGTGCCTGGTAGATCTCGCCGCCCGGTATGTTCTGCGATACGGTGCCCAGTCGCGCCGTGACCTTGCCGGCGAAACCGCCCACGCGGAACTTCAGGCCCTTCATGTCGGCCACGGTCCTGATCTGCTTGCGGTACCAGCCGCCCATCTGCGCGCCGGTGTTGCCCATGGGGAAGCTGGTGAAGCCGTAGTTGGAATAAAACTCGCGGATCAGCTTGAGGCCGTTGCCGTCGTATTGCCAGGCGGTCATCTGGCGGCTGTTGAGGCCGAACGGAATGGCACAGCCCAGCGCGAACGCATCGTTCTTGCCGAAATAGTAGTACGGCGCGGTGTGGCCCATTTCGACCGTGCCGTTTTGCACCGCGTCGACCAGGCCGGGCATGGGCACGAGTTCACCGGCCGCATGCACCGAGATCTCGAACTTGCCGCCGGTCATGTCCTTGACCTTGCGGGAAAAGGTTTCTGCAGCGCCGTAAATCGTGTCGAGCGCCTTCGGGAAACCCGAGGTCAGACGCCAGCGGATGTTGGCCTGTGCATGCACGACGGCAGGCGCCACGCCGGCGGCGAGCACTCCGGCCAAGCCTGCATTTTTAATGACGAAACGTCGATCCATAGTAGAAGTCTCCAAATGTAGTCAGTGATGAACCTTGCTGCCGCAACCGCCGCGTCGCGAAACGACACCGCCCTTGTGAGACACCGTGTCATTGTAGGAACGAGGGGGGCTGCCACCGGCAGGGAGTTTCCCTTAGGCGGCCCCCGCGAAAATGCACCAAAGGGCAGGTTTGCTGTTTTCTTTGTCGTCAGATTGACATTCTGTCGAGCCGCCACGACGCATTGGCGTGGAATAAGATCAAGGTCATGTCCATCGCGCTGGTTCGAAGCATCGATTCTCCCGACATGCGCGCGGCCGGACGCGATTTATTGTCGGTGGCGCTGATGGATGCGCGCAATCACACACTGCATCTGGCCGGGCAAATAGCGTCGCATGCGCCATCCATGGCTGCGGTTGCTGCCACGGCCGGGGAACTCGATCCGCTGGGCTGGCAGCTGGGTCATATCGGCTGGTTCCAGGAGTGGTGGATCGCTCGCAACCTGCAGCGTGGCCGCGGCCGTCATTGCGATCCTCGCGCCTCGCGGCTGCCTTCGCTCGAGCCCGATGCAGATACCTGGTGGAACGAGGCGCAGGTGTCGCGCGCGCAGCGCTGGCAGCAGGAACTACCCGACCTGGATACGCTCAAGACCTACCTGTTGGCCTCGCTGGAGTCGACGCTCGAACTACTCGAGAAGGCACCGCAGACCGACGAGGGGCTTTACTTCTACCGGCTCGCTCTGGCCCACGAAGACATGCATGGCGAGGACCTGGTTGCGACTGCGCAGACTCTGGGTATCCCGTTGGATATCGCATTGCCGGGCCCGATGCAGCTGCGCGCACCGTTGGTGATGCCGCCGACGAGTTGGCGAATGGGTACGGAGGACGACGGCGCGTTCTGCTTTGACAACGAAAGTGCGGCGCACCGTGTCGATGTGCCCGAGTTCGAGATCGACGCACAGGTCGTGACCTGGGCGCAGTATGTCGAGTTCGTGGATGATGCGGGTTATGACCGCGCCGAGTTGTGGCACCCTGACGGATGGCAGTGGCTTCAGCACAAGGCCTGTGCCGAGGGGATTGACGCCGGAGGGCGTGCGCCGCGCCACGTGCAGCAGATTGGCGTGGCCAGCGGCGCCGTGATGCAGACAATCTTCGGCTCGCCGCGGCGCATGCTTGCAGCACAGTCGGCAATGCATGTCAGCTGGTGGGAGGCCGATGCCTGGTGCCGCTGGGCCGGTCGGCGCCTGCCTGCCGAGGTCGAATGGGAGCTGGCTGCATGCAGCGCTTCGCGGCGCGGCTTTCGGTGGGGCGACGTGTGGGAGTGGACTGGCAGCACGGCGCGGCCTTACCCTGGTTTTATCGCCGGCCCCTGGAGCGACTATTCGCAGGCCGGCTTTGGCAGCCACAAGGTGCTGCGCGGCGCCTCGTTCGCGACCCGCGAACGCATGAGAAACCCCCGATTCAGGAACTTCCAGCTGCCGCAGACCGATCTGCTTTTTGCGGGCTTCCGGTCCTGCGCCGTGTGAACTGCCACCAGGGCAGCACAGCACGCAGCGACAGGACGTCGCCGCAGCGTTCTGGCTGGTAACCGGCCATCGCGGCGAGTTCGGCTTGCCAGGGCGCGCTGCGCAACACCGCGCGCAAGGCGCGTGTGGCGGGTTGCTCGAGTGCCGATTTCAGGCACACCAGATGATAGGACTCCTGGGCCAATGGCACGAAATCGAGCTGCAGCTGGCGCGCCGCCGACTCGATGCCCAGTCCGCAGTCGGCGCTGCCGTCCGCGACAGCATGCGCGACCGCCGCATGGGACGGCTCGGTGCGTTCAAAGCCGTCGATGCCCGCTGGTGCCACGCCGTGTTGTTGCAACAACTCTTCCAGCAGCAGCCGGGTGCCGGTACCCAGCGCCCGGTTCACGTAGCGGGCACGCGTCCCGGCCAGGTCCTTCAAGCCCCGCAAGCGCAGCGGATTGCCCGGGGCCACGATCAAGCCCTGGGTGCGCTGTGCAAAGCCGATGATCTTGTGTCGTCCAGGGCGCAGCAACGGCTTGTAAGTGCGTTCGGCCAGCGAACCCGGTGCCGGTGACTGCAGCGTGTGGAAACCGGCCATCGCGCAGCGCCCCTCATTGAGCGCGCGGATCGCGTCCACGCTGCCGCAGAACCGGATATCCAGATGCAGCGACCCATGGGTGTCGTGGTGTTCCTGCTGGGTCGGGCCCAGCGCCAGTGCGTGCTCGCGCAGCGCGGCCAGCGCGTTGTCGTGGCTTGCGTAGAGCGTCAGCACATGCGCCTGTGCGTCGAACGCCACCGCGAATGCACGCTCCAGGTCACCGCGCAGGGCTTCGATCTGCGGCGCGAGTCGCACCTGGGCCTGGCGTTCGGCCCACATGAGCTTGTGACCGAAAGCGGTCAGTCGGGCCGGCTGGCCCTTGTCCCAGGTCACCAGGCTATTGCCCAGCGCGTCCTCCCAGCGCTTGAGTTCGCCCCACACGTGGCGGTACGAGAAACCCAGCGCCCGGGACGCCGCCGAGATCGATCCATGCACGGCCACCGCCTGCAACAGGTCGATCAAGGGGTTGCGTACCCGCGCCGGACTGGTGTCGGGTCCCAGGGTGTAGTGGAGCTGGAGCCTATGCATGAAGTTACATATCGCCGGGAATTAAAGCCGCGCCTACGATACCCGAACATGTCCACTTTCTCGCAAAGCGCGGCCACTGCGCTGCAGTTGATCGGTTCCTTCGACCCGGCCGTGTGGACCGTCGTCGGCCGTTCGCTGCTGGTCAGTGGCCTGGCCTGCCTGCTGGCCTGCGGCTTCGGACTGGCGCTCGGCGCCTGGCTGGGAGTAGCGCGTTTTCGTGGACGCGGCGCGTGCCTGACGGTGCTCAATACCCTGCTGGCGGTGCCGTCGGTGGTGGTGGGACTGGTGGTGTATCTGTTGCTGTCACGGTCGGGCCCCCTCGGTTATCTGGGCTGGTTGTTCAGTATCCAGGCCATGGTGCTGGCGCAGTCGCTGCTGGTGCTGCCGGTGGTCACCGCGTTGACCCGGCAGGTGGTGGAGGATGCCGAACGCGGGCATGGCGAGCAGTTGCGTTCGCTGGGCGCCGGTACGACTTTGCGGGGCGCCATGCTGGCCTGGGACGAGCGCTTTGCGCTGTTGATGGTGGTCATCGCCGCATTCGGCCGCGCCGTGTCGGAGGTTGGCGCGGTGATGATCGTCGGCGGCAATATCGACGGTTTCACCCGGGTCATGACGACCTCGATCGCACTGGAGACCAGCAAGGGCGACCTGCCGCTGGCGCTGGGCCTGGGGCTGGTGCTGCTGGCGGTGGTGTTGCTGCTCAATGCACTGATCGCGCTGCTGCGCGGCTGGCGCCAGCGGGCGGAGAACGGTGCCATGCCGTCGTTGGCGGGTCATCTGGCGTGACGACCTGTCGGTCCTCGTTCACGCCGTCGTTCGCGTCCTGGTTCTGATGCGCAAGTTGTTGCGTCTGCGCGAAGTGGGGCTGCGTTTCGGCGCAGTCACTGCTTTGTCGGGTGTTGACCTGGAACTGCATGCCGGTGAGCGGTTGGCGCTGGTGGGCAGCAACGGCAGCGGCAAGAGCAGCCTGCTGCGGGTGCTGCATGGACTGCTGGCACCCGACACCGGCAGCCTGACCGCCGAGCCTGGACTGCGCCAGGCCATGGTGTTCCAGCGTCCCTTCATGCTGCGCGCGTCGGTGCAGAACAACGTGGCGCTCGGTTTGTGGTTGTCAGGCACCGGCTGGAGTGCCGCGCGCGGCGCGGCCTTGCAAGGCCTTGAACGCGTCGGCCTGCGCGCTCTGGCCGGGCGCAGTGCGCGGGCGCTGTCGGGCGGCCAGCAGCAACGGGTGGCACTGGCCCGGGCCTGGGTACGCCAGCCCGCGCTGTGGCTGCTCGACGAGCCGACGGCCAGCCTGGATCCGCATGCCAAGCGCGAGATCGAGGCCCTGATGGCGGCCTTCGCCAAAGGCGAGGACAGCCGGCCGATGACCATGGTGTTTGCCAGCCACAACCTGGGCCAGGTCAAGCGCCTGGCCAGCCGGGTCATCTATCTGGAACAGGGGCGGGTGCTGGCCGATCTGCCAGTCGATGATTTCTTCAAACCGCAGCGCCTGCGCGAGGTCTCGGGTGCCGCGGATCTGTTTGTCAAAGGAGAACTCGCATGAAGCTGTCACCCTTGCACTGTTTCCCTGTTCCGTCCTGGTTGCGCGCTGTCTGGACCAGACGCATGTGGCTGTGGGCCACCGGTTGCGCGCTTTCGGTCGGCGTGCAGGCGCAGACCACGATCACGATGGCCTCGACCACGTCCACCGAGCAGTCTGGCCTGTTTGCGCATCTGTTGCCTGCGTTCAAGGCGGCCAGTGGCATCGACGTCAAGGTCGTGGCAATGGGTACCGGCCAGGCGCTGGACATGGGCCGCCGGGGTGACGCCGACGTGTTGTTCGTGCACGACAAGTTGGCGGAGGCCCGTTTCGTCGCGGACGGCTTTGGCGTCAGGCGGTTCCCGGTCATGTACAACGACTTCGTCGTGATCGGCCCGAAGGCAGACCCCGCTGGCGTGCGCGGCAAGGATATGGTGCAGGCGTTGAAGAAGCTCTCGGCGGCCGATGCCACCTTCATCTCGCGCGGCGACAAGAGCGGAACCCATGCCGCCGAGCTGCGGTTCTGGAAAGATGCAGAGCGGGCGGAGAAGAAAGGCAGCGGCTACCGGGAATGCGGCTGTGGCATGGGGCCGGCACTGAACATGGCCTCGGGTAGCAATGCCTATGTCCTGGCCGACCGCGGTACCTGGCTCAATTTCAAGAACCGCGGAGATCTCGCGGTGCTGGTGGAGGGCGACAAGCGCCTGTATAACCAGTACGGCGTGATCTTGATCCAGCCGTCGAAACACCCGCACGTCAAGGCGGCAGACGGCCAGAAGTTCATCGACTGGGTGGTGTCGGCGCAAGGCCAGTCGGTGATCGCGCAGTACAAGATCGGCGGCGAGCAGCTGTTTTTTCCGAACGCGGGCGACGACCAGTAGGCAGGCGCCCCGTGTGCCGGCGCCTGTCAGTTTCTCAGGGCGTTCTCAAGACCGGCGCTTGCCGAGTTTGCGGTAGACGGTTGCGCGGCTCACCCCCAGTCGTGCGGCGGCTTCGGCCACGTTGCCACGGGTCTCCTCGACCGTCTTGCGGATCAATGCGGTCTGGATATCGCGCAGCCGGTGTCGACCGGCGCTGCCCGGTGCCTCTGCGGCCGGTGGGGGGCGTCGTATCGTCGATGGTGGCACAGGCTGGCCGGCCAGCAGGGCGATGGCCTGCAGCCGCAGGCCGGACCACAGAGGCACGTCGATGGCGGTTGCGGCTGGTCGGCAGGCGTCGAACAACATCTCGAATGGCAGCGCGAACAACTCGCTGGCATGCAGGGGCGACTGGTTCGCTGCGGCACTGCGGTGCAGTTGCGGCACCATGTCGCGTGCGGCGCGGTTGCAAGCCAGCACCAGGCCGTCGCCATCCAGCGCCACCAGTGCATCGGTGTCGCCTCCCAGTGGATGGCCAGGCCAGTTCAGCCGTAGCAGCAGCACATGCGGCTGCTGCAGCGTCAGCGTGTTCTCGATGCTGCGCGCCGATTGCATGGCCAGGTGCAACAGCTCCGGCCGCTCCGCGACCTCGACTCCGGTCAGGTCCAGCATGCCGACGCAGGCCCCGGTTGGTCCAAACAGCGGCACGCCGGCACAGCTGTACACCGCGGTGTCGTCGAAAAAGTGTTCGCCGCGGTGCAGCCATACTGGTTGCAACTCGGTCAGCGCCGCGCCGATCGCGGTCGTGCCGACGCAGCGTTCCGACAGGTCGACGCCGATGCGGGTGATCAGGTCGGCACGCCGGTCGCCGCGGTCGATCGGGCCGGTGGCGTCGATGACCACACCGTCGGCATCGGTGAGAATGGCGAAATAGCGGGTGTCGGCCAGCGCACGCGAGAGGTCGCGCAGGGTGCCGCGCGCAGCCTGGGTCAGGACCCGGTTGCGCTCGCGGGCGCGACGCATCGCGCCAGCCGATACCGCGTCGAAACCGACCCGCTGCTGCGGCGCGTGGCCCAGTGCCAGGCAGCGCTGCCAGGAGCGGGCGATCCAGGGGTCGATCAGTCCGACGGCGCCGACCGCACCCTCGCGCAGCAGTGTCTGGCGCGCGCGGGCAATACCATCGAGCCGCGTCAGTAGCATCGGCAAAGCGTCGCGGCCGTGAGCTGCGGGTTGCATGGTCAATCGATTGTGCCCGATGCCGGTGCTGACCCCTTATTCGCGTTGTGCCATCGCCGCCACCGGGTAACGATAGATGGTGTTGTTGAGATGGCGCGCAACCTGCAGGATGTCGTCCTCGGTCCACTGGAGCCTGGCCACCGCTTGCCATCGGCGCACCTGCGCCACCAATGTGGGCCAACCGTTCACCACCTTGGCATCGCGCCAGTGCACGTCCTTGTCATGGCACGCGACGCAGTGGTTGTCGTACAGCAGCTGGCCGCGCGGCGCAGGCAGTGTGGACTGTGCATGGCTGGCGCCCGATACCAGCGCCAACACGACACCGACTCTGAAGATGCTGATGAAGTCTGTCAATCACCCTCCGCTTGCTTGTCTCAAATTGAGAATATCTGATCTACGGTCACCTAAAACCTAGGGTTCTCCCTAGCTGATTTCGCGTGGCCTGCTTCAACAATGCCTATAGTAATTTATTCATAGGCAAGGCGTTGCAAAGGCGCCATCACCCACAGGAGAGACGCATGCAAAAGGTGTTGCACATCAACCCGGAGAAGTGCACTGGCTGTCTGCAGTGCGAAATGGCCTGCTCGTTCGAGAACTACGGCACCTTCGCCACCGCCAAGTCCCGTATCAAGGTGTTCGATTTCCATCATACCGGCAAGAAGGTTCCCTACACCTGCACCCAGTGCGACGAGGCCTGGTGCCTGCATGCCTGCCCGGTCGAGGCCATCACGATGAACAAGGCCACCGGTGCCATGGAGGTCAACGAGGCCACCTGCGTCGGCTGCAAGGTCTGCACCATCGCGTGCCCGTTTGGCACCATCAACTATGTCGAGGAAACCGGCAAGGTCCAGAAGTGCGATCTGTGCGGAGGTGCGCCGGCCTGTGCCGATGCGTGCCCGACCGGTGCCATCACCTTCATCGACGCCAACTGGACCGGCCTTGGCAAGATGGCCCAGTGGGCCGACAAGCTGGGCAACCAGCCCAGCGCGGTATAAAGGAGAACGACCATGGCATGGACTGGAAAAACGCTTCGGGTGGATCTCACGACCGGCACGGTCAAGGTTGAGCCGACCCACATGGATTGGGCGCAGGCCTATATCGGTTCGCGTGGCCTGGGCACGAAATACCTGGTCGAGGAGGTCGACGCCAAGGTCGACCCGCTGTCGCCCGACAACAAGATCATCTGGGCCACCGGCCCTCTGACCGGCACCATGGCCAGCACCGGCGGGCGCTACACCGTCATCACCAAGAGCCCCCTGACCGGCGCGGTCGCCTGCTCCAACTCGGGCGGCTACTGGGGTGCCGAGTTCAAGATGGCCGGTTATGACCTGCTGATCTTCGAGGGCAAGAGCCCCAAGCCGGTCTACCTGTATATCAACGACGACCAGGTCGAATTGCGCGACGCGGCGCACCTGTGGGGCAAGAGTGTCTGGCAGACCGAGGAGATGCTCAAGAAAAGCCTGCAGGATCCGCTCACCCGCGTCTCCAGCATCGGCAAGGCCGGTGAAAACGGTGTTTTGTACGCCAGTGTGGTCAACGACCTGCACCGTGCGGCCGGCCGCTCCGGGGTGGGTACGGTGATGGGCAGCAAGAATCTCAAGGCGATCGCGGTGCGCGGCACCAAGGGCGTCGGCAACATCCGTGATCCGAAGGCCTTCATGAAGGCGGTCGCCGAGAAGAAGAAGATCCTGGCCGAGAACGCCGTCACCGGGCAAGGCCTGCCGACCTACGGCACCCAGGTGCTGATGAACGTCATCAACGAGGTCGGTGCGTTGCCCACGCGCAACCACCAGGACTCCCAGTTCGAGGGCGCCAAGGACATCTCGGCCGAGGCCATGGCGACGCCGCGCAAGACCGATGGCAAGAAGCATCTGGTGACCAACCAGGCCTGTTTCGGTTGCACCATTGCCTGCGGACGAATCAGCAAGATGGACGAGACCCACTTCACCGTGGCCAATAAGCCGCAGTACTGGGGTGCATCCGGCGGCCTGGAATACGAAGCGGCCTGGGCCCTGGGCGCAGCCAACGGCGTCAACGATCTGGAGGCGCTGCAATACGCCAACCTGCTGTGCAACGAGGAAGGCATTGACCCGATCAGTTTCGGTGCCACCATCGGCGCGGTGATGGAACTGTACGAGATGGGTGTGCTGACCAAGGAACAACTCGGCATCGAGGCACCGTTCGGTTCCGCGCAGGCACTGGCCTTTCTGACCGAGCAGACCGTCAACGGTGTCGGTTTCGGCAAGGAGATTGGCCAGGGTTCGAAACGCCTGACCGCCAAGTACGGCCATCCTGACCTGTCCATGAGTGTCAAGGGGCAGGAATTCCCGGCTTACGACGGGCGCGGCATCCAGGGCATGGGGCTGGCCTATGCCACCAGCAACCGCGGCGCCTGCCACCTGCGCGGCTATACCGTCGCATCCGAGATACTGGGTATCCCGGTCAAGACCGATCCGCTCGAGCATGAAGGCAAGGCGGAACTGGTCAAGGCGTTCCAGGATGCCACTGCCGCCTTCGACTCGTCAGGCTTGTGTATCTTCACGACCTTTGCCTGGGGCCTGGCCGACCTGGCACCGCAGATGGCAGCGGCGTGCGGCGAGCAGTACACGACCGAGGAGCTCGAGAAGATCGGCGAGCGGATCTGGAACATGGAGCGGGAATTCAACAACCGCGCCGGTTTCACCGAGAAGGACGACAACCTGCCCAAACGCCTGCTGACCGAACCCACGAAGACCGGCCCGGCCAAGGGCAAGGTCAGCATGTTGCCCGATATGCTGCCCCAGTACTACCGGGCCCGTGGCTGGGACCCGCAAGGCCGTCCGACGGCCGACACCAAGGCACGTCTGGGGTTGTAGCATCCCTTCGCCCCGCTGGTTGAGGCGGCTCCGCGGGGCCGCCTTTCGTTTTTCAGGAGACCCTCATGCACCACATCATTCTCGGAGCCGGCCCAGCCGGCGTGATCGCCGCCGAAACCATCCGCAAACATGCGCCCCAGGACAGCATCACGCTGGTGGGCGACGAGAAGGAACCGCCGTATTCCCGCATGGCGATTCCCTATCTGCTGATCGGCAATGTCGCAGAGAGCGGCACCTATCTGCGCAAGAGCCTGACCCATTTCGATGATCTCGCGGTCCGGATGGTCCATGCACAGGCGGTCAGCGTCGATGCAGCGGCCAGGACGATCCTGCTCGACAACGGGGACACGCTGACCTTCGATCGCCTGCTGATTGCGACTGGCTCGCGCCCGGCCACGGCGCCGATACCCGGAATGGACCTGCCGGGTATCCATCCCTGCTGGACCATGGACGACGCGCGCGCGATCATGAAGCTTGCGACCCCGGGTGCGCGGGTGCTGCAGATGGGCGCAGGATTCATCGGTTGCATCATCATGGAGGCGCTGGCGGCGCGTGGCGTTCAGCTCAGTGTGGTCGAGATGGGCGACCGCATGGTGCCGCGCATGATGGGACCTACCGCCGGCAACATGATCAAGCACTGGTGCGAGACCAAGGGTGTGCAGGTATTCACCGGCACCAAGGTCGAGGCAATCGAAAAAGGTACCGGTGACGCGGCGCTCACGGTCAAGCTGTCCAACGGCAAGACCATGGAGGTTGATCTGGTCATCAGCGCTACCGGCGTCAAGCCGGCGATCGCATTCCTGGAGGGTTCGGGTATCACCTGCCTGCAGGGCGTGCTGACGGACGAGCATCTGCAGACCAGCGTGCCGGGCATCTACGCCGCCGGGGACTGCGCCGAGGCGTTCGACAAGGTCAGCAACAAGACCATCATCAGCGCGATCCAGCCCAATGCTGCCGAACAGGCACGGGTCGCGGCGCTGAACATGGTCGGGCGCGTGACGTCGCTCAAGGGCGTGACGCAGATCAACGTGCTCGACACGCTGGGCATGATTTCCACCAGCTTCGGCGCGTGGGAGGGTTTGCCCGGAGGCGAACATGTGGAACTCACCGACGAGGCCGCTGGCCGTCATCTGAGCCTGCAGTTCAAGGACGACGTGCTGGTTGGCTGCAACAGCGTCGGCTGGACCAGCCATGTCGGCGTGATGCGTGGCCTGGTCGAGGGCCAGATCCGTCTTGGCGCCTGGAAGGACGCACTGAAGAAGGATCCGACCCGGTTGATGGACGCCTACCTGGCCAGCGCGCAGGCGCAAAGCGGCTGGACCGGAGCGGCCGATGCGCGGCGCAGGTAGAGTGGCGCCATGAAGATCACGCTCAAGCTGTTTGCCTCGCTCACGGACTACCTGCCTCCAGCAGTGAAATACACCAACATGCTGGAGATGGATGTGGCACCTGGCGCCAGCATCAGCCAGATCATCGCGCCGATGGCCTTGCCGGAGAAAATGGTCCATCTGGTGCTGGTCAATGGCAAATACGTGGAGCCACAGGACCGCCTGACGCGCACGTTGGCAGAAGGAGACGTGCTGGCGATCTGGCCGCCGATTGCCGGCGGCTGAGCACCGCTTCGACACCATTGCCGCTCGGCTCCCGCCGTTTTGGCTTCCGAACGTATCCCGACACCACTCCATGCAAGCGTTCTACGCCGAGAATTTCGACCGCGAGATGGGTTGTACCGAAAGCGAATGGCTGGGCTGGTTACCGCAGGCGATGGGTGAGCACCCCTACCAGCTGGTCTTGCAGGCAGTGATGGCGGACATCGATGGCGGGCAGTTGTCACTGTCGTGGCGCGTCGGGGAGCCGCGTGCGATCGCGCTGGCGCGTATTCCGCGCCTGCTGGTGAGTTTTCGCTTCAACAAGCTGGACGATATTGCGCGTTACCGCTTCATGAAGCGCTTCGACCTGTACATGCAGCGCGGTGGCGGCTGAGAATGTCCGCCGTGGCTGTCGAGTGGATGTTCTGCACAATGGCGTGATGGGTAACCCACTGACGGATGGTTCCTTGCCGCCCGCCATGAGCGGTGTATTGCTGAGCGGCCATGGCGACCTCGACCAGTTGCAGTGGAGCGATACCCTACCGCTCCCGCGGCCTGGCCGCGCGGACGTGCTGATCCGGGTGCGCGCGGCCGGGGTCAACAACACCGATCTCAATCTGCGCACCGGCTGGTATTCCAAGGGCGACGGCGCAGCGCGGGATGCGGGCTGGACCGGCTCTTCGGTGGCGTTTCCCCGCATCCAGGGTATCGACGCGTGTGGTCATGTCGTGGCTGTCGGCGAAGGTGTCGACGCCGGGCGCATCGGCGAACGGGTACTGGTCGAGCCCTGTTTGCGCGAGGCCGGCGGCCAGCTGCTTTGCCAGCCTCGGTTCCTCGGTTCGGATTGCGACGGCGCGTTCGCGCAGTATCTGGTGGTTGCGTCGCGCCATGCGTACCGGATCGACAGTGCACTCGACGATGTTGCACTGGCCTCGTTCCCGTGTTCCTATTCGACCGCCGAGAACATGCTGACGCGTGCCGCGGTGACCGCCGCAGACCGGGTGCTGGTCACTGGCGCGTCAGGCGGTGTCGGTTCGGCAGCGGTGCAACTGGCCCTGGCTCGAGGGGCTGAAGTGGTCGCCATCACCAGTGCCGACAAGCGCGACGCATTGCAGGCGCTGGGTGCATCCGAGGTGCTGACGCGCAATCAGGATCTGATCGAAGCACTGGGCCGGGACAGCATCGATGTCGTCGTCGATCTGGTCGGCGGCAAGCAGTGGGCGGCGCTGCTCGAGGTGCTGCGTCCGGGCGGCCGCCTGGCGGTGTCCGGGGCGATCGCCGCGCCGACGGTGCCAATGGACATCCGCACGGTCTATTTGAAGGACTTGACGATCTTCGGATGCACCGTGCTCGATCCGCAGGTGTTCGCCAACCTGGTGGCGCGCATCGAGCAGGGTCAGGTGCGTCCGCTGGTGGCCAAGACCTGGCCGTTGCGCGAGATCCGCGAGGCTCAGCAGGCCTTTGTGGCTAAGCGCCATGTCGGCAAGATCGTGCTGATCGTCCCCGACTGACAGCCGGCGACTCCGCCGGCGGGCGCAGCGTGCTGCCCAGCCGCAGTGCCGAAAGTCGCGGATTGCCCGGGAGCATGGACAGTCCGTTCTTGGTGCCTTCGGGCTGGTTTGGTGCGCCGAGCCATTTTTCGGTGCAAAAGCCCCGATCCGGTGCGCAGGATCATGTGGGCGTCGTGAGCCCGTGTCTTTGCGGAGCCGGCATGGCCCTCACGCCCGGGGGAATGCTGGAAATGGCACGCCCCTGGAGCCAGGTCTTCAACGCATGCGGGGGCATCGGTCGCCCAAAGTGGTAACCCTGCAGTTCGTCACAGCCCGATTGCCTGAGCAACTCGGCCTCGGCCTCGTTCTCGACAC
>JBBRVD010000020.1:0-31230 GCA_038247175.1 Burkholderiales bacterium
TCCGGATGATCCGGCAGGCGTTGCCGCTGGTACCGCTGGAGGCGACAAACCCGGGCGAGACGGCGCAGCGCTGGGGTTATGCCGGCTCCGATGGCCTCTATGATCCGGCACTGGGCGAAGTCGGCGTGATCAGCAGCGTGACCCAGGCCTTTTGCCATGATTGCAACCGAGCGCGGCTGTCCACCGAGGGCAAGTTGTACCTGTGCCTGTTCGCATCGCAAGGCCACGACCTGCGCGCACCGCTGCGCGGCGGCGCCACTGACGCGCAGTTGAGCACGGCGATCGGCCACATCTGGAGCCGGCGCGACGATCGGTATTCGGAACTGCGCGGCTCCGAGGGCGCGGCCAGCCGGCCCCGTGTGGAGATGAGTTACATCGGAGGTTGAAACCGATGCTCCCGAACGACAAGACCCGCGACACCCCCGCCGCCCCTTGCGATGCCGCCGGCGCGACTGCAACCCTGTCGCCAGCGCAGATCACCGGTGTCGTGCTCGCAGGCGGCCGCGGCACCCGCATGGGCGGCGTGGACAAGGGCCTGCAGCTGTTCCATGGAACAGCTTTGGCCCTGCACGCGCTGCGCCGGCTGCAACCCCAGGTAGGGTCGTGCCTGATCAACGCCAACCGCCATCTCGATCAATACCGCGCGTTCGACGTACCGGTGGTCGCAGACACCCTGCCCGACTATGCCGGCCCGCTGGCCGGCTTTGTTTCAGCTTTGGGCCGATGCGCGACCCCCTACCTGGTGACGGTGCCGTGCGACTCCCCGCTGTTCCCGACCGATCTCGTGGCGCGGCTGGCCGCGGCACTGGTGTCGGAACAGGCCGACATCGCGATGGCCAGCGCGCCGGAACCCGACGAACGCAGCGGCCAGCTTGCAATGCGAGCGCAGCCGGTGTTCTGCCTGCTGCCGGTGCATCTGCTGCCTAGCCTGCAAGCCTTCATTGCCGGCGGCCGGCGCAAGATCGACACCTGGACCGCACAACACCAGACCACCCTGGTCGTGTTCGACGACCCGCGCGCATTCGCCAACGCCAACACGCTGGACCAGTTGCAGGCGCTGCAGCCATGAACCTCAGGACGATCGACGACATCGCCGCCCAGTTGCAGGGCTACGACCCGAAAAGCCTGCGCGCCAGCGACGTCGGCCGATTCCTTGAGCAACTGGTGGAACCGGTGGCCGAGATCGAACAGGTCGGTGTCTTTGACGCGTTGCAGCGCGTGCTGGCGCGCGATATCGTCTCGCCGATCAGCGTCCCCCCGCACGACAACTCTGCGATGGATGGTTTCGCCTTCGACGGCTCGGCCCTGCACGCCGGCGCACCGCTGACCTTGTCGGTCGTCGGCACCGCGCTGGCGGGCGAACCCTGGCAAGGCCAGGTCGGGCCTGGCGAGGCGCTCAAGATCATGACCGGCGCAGTGATGCCCGCTGGCCTGGACACCGTCGTGCCGCAGGAACTGGCCACCGTGCGCGACGCTCGGGTGACGATCGCGGCCGATGTGTTGACGCGCGGCGACAACCGGCGCAAACGGGGCGAGGACCTGTTGCAGGGCCAGGCTGCGTTGCGGCAAGGCGAGTGGCTCGGTCCAGCGGCACTGGGGCTGATCGCCAGCCTGGGGCTGGCCGAGGTGTCGGTGCGGCGCCGGCTCAAGGTGGCCTATTTCTCCACCGGCAACGAGATCCTGAGCCTGGGTGAGTCGGCCCGTCCCGGCGCGGTCTACGACAGCAACCGCTACACGGTGTTCGGCCTGCTCACGCGCATGGGCGTGCAGATGGTCGACATGGGTGTCGTACCCGACGAACCGGCGGCACTGGAGGCAGCTTTCCTCGCAGCAGCGCAACAGGCCGACGCTATCATCACCAGTGGTGGCGTCAGTGTCGGCGAGGCCGACTACACCAAGGCCATGATGCGCAAACTCGCCGGTTCGGCCGGCGGCGTCGCATTCTGGCGTATTGCGATGCGCCCGGGCCGGCCAATGGCGGTGGGCCGGATCGCTGCTGGCGTGCCCGGGCGGCCGCGCAGCGCGGTGTTGTTCGGCCTGCCCGGCAATCCGGTCGCGGTGATGGTGACCTTCCTGGCCTTTGTCCGCCCGGCGCTGCTGCGCATGATGGGCAGCCAGGCCAGCCCCACGCCAATGTTGCGTGCGCACAGCCTGGAGCCGATCCGAAAGAAGGCAGGCCGCACGGAATATCAGCGCGGCATCGTCAGTACCGGCGCCGATGGACGGTTGCAGGTCTGCACGACCGGCAATCAGGGCTCCGGGGTGCTGAGTTCGATGGTGCAGGCCAACGGCCTGATCGTGCTGGCGCACGACCAGGGCAACGTCGCCGCAGGCGATGAGGTCGACGTGATGGTGTTCGACGGCGCGATCTGACGATCACGCCGCCGGTGTCGCCGGATGCAGGGCGGCAGCAGGGGAAGGTGCCGCATGGTCAGGCGCGGCATGCTCCGACGCGACTTCCTTCTTCGCGCCCGGCGCGTGACGGCGCGCCAGCAACGTGTACATTGTGGGCACGACGAAGATCGTCAGCAACGTGCCCAGACTCATGCCGCCGACAATGACCCAGCCGATCTGGCGCCGGCTCTCGGCGCCGGCGCCACTGGCCAGCGCCAGCGGAATCGCACCCAGCACCATGGCACCGGTGGTCATCAGGATCGGGCGCAGCCGCTGCGTGGCGGACTTCTGGATCGCTGCCATCGTCTCCATGCCTTGCTCGCGCAGCTGGTTCGCAAACTCGACGATCAGAATGCCGTGTTTGGTGATCAGGCCCACCAGCGTGATCAACCCGATCTGGCTGAACACGTTCAAGGTGCCGCCGGACCACTGCAGCGCCAGCAACGCACCCGCCATCGACAGTGGCACGCTGAACAGGATCACGAACGGGTCGACGAAGCTCTCGAACTGCGCCGCCAGTACCAGGAAGATGAAGAACAGCGCCAGCACGAACACCAGCGTCAGCGAATCCGACGACTTGCGGAACTCACGGCTGATACCGTTGAGGTCCGTCGCGTAACCCGGCTTGAGCACCTTCTTTGCGGTCTGGTCCATGAAGTCCAGCGCCTCGCCCAAGGAGTAGTTCGGCGCCAGGTTGGCGGTGATGGATGCCGAGCGGCGCTGCGCGAAGTGGTTGAGCTCGCGCGGCACCACCACCTCGCGGATGGTGACGAGCGCCGACAGCGGAATCATGGTGTCGTTGCGACCCCGCACGAAGATGCGCTCGATGTCCGACGGTGTGCCACGACCGGTATCCATGGTCTGCACGATCACGTCGTACTGCTCGCCGTCGCGCTTGAACCGGGTCACGATACGACCGCCCAGCATGGTCTCGACCGCCCGCGCGATCGCATCGACGCCGACGCCGTTGTCGGCCGCGCGCTCGCGATCCACCTCGAGTTTGATCTCGGGCTTGTTCAGGCGCAGGTCGGTGTCGACCTGCGCAAAACCGGGGTTCTTGGCCAGTTCATCCTGAAATGCGCGCACCACCTGTGACAGGTTCTGGTAACTTTCGGAGGTGATGATGACGTAGTTGATGGGCCGCTGGGTGAAACCCTGGCCCAGCGACGGCGGCGTGATCGGGAAAGCGCTGACGCCGGTCAGACCCGCGATCCGCGGGGTCATCTCGCGCGCCATCTCCTGCGTCGTGCGTTTGCGCTCCTCCCACGGCACGGTGCGAAAAAAGATGTTGCCCTGAGCCACGGTCGGGTTGCCGATGGTGGCGAACACCCGGTCAAACTCGGGAAAACTCTCGCCGATGCGTTCGATTGCGGTGGCGTATCGGTTCGTGTACTCCAGCGTCGCGCCGTCCGGCCCGTTGACCTGCGCCAGCACCACGCCGCGATCCTCGACCGGCGCGAGCTCACGCTTGATGTCGCCCAACACCGACCAGGACACGACGCCACTGCCAATGGCCACCAGCACGATCAGCCAGCGCACCTTCAGCGTCCAGCCCAGCAAGCGCGTGTAGCCGCGGGTCAGGGACTGCAGACCACGCTCCATGCCGCGGTCGAAAAGGCCGGGTTTGGGGTTGTGCTTGAGCAGCAGCGAACACATCATCGGAGATAGCGTGAGCGCGACGACGCCAGAGACGACGACTGCGCCGGCCAGTGCGAGGGCGAACTCGGTGAACAGCCGACCCGTGCGACCGGGCGCGAAAGCAAGAGGCGCATAAACGGCGACCAGCGTCATCGTCATCGCGACAATCGCGAAACCCACCTCGCGCGCACCGCGGATCGCGGCCTGAAAAGGGCTCAGACCCTCCTCGATATGGCGGTAGATGTTCTCCAGCATCACGATCGCATCGTCGACCACCAGGCCGATCGCCAGCACCAGCGCCAGCAGCGTCAATGTGTTGATGCTGAACCCCGCCAGCGCCATCAACGCAAAGGTACCAATCAGCGACACCGGAATCGTCAGCAGCGGAATGATGGACGCGCGCAAGGTGCGCAGAAAAACGAAGATCACCAGCGCCACCAGCACCACCGCCTCTGCGATGGTGGTGTAGACCGCCTTGACGGAGCGGTCGATGAACACCGAGTTGTCGTTCGCGACCTCGATCCGCACGCCTGCCGGCAGGTCGGCTCGCACCTTGTCGAGCAAGGCATAGACACCGGCCGACAACTCCAGCGGATTGGCCGTGGCTTGCCGCACCACACCCAGCGCCACGGAGTCGCGGCCATTGAGCCGCACGCTGGAGCGCTCCTCGGACGCACCGGTCTGGACCCGGGCGACATCGGCGATACGGATCGGGAAACCGTTCACCGTGCGGATCACGACCTGGCGGAACTCCGCCGGACGCTGCAGGTCGGTTGCCGCGGTCACGTTGAACTCTCGCTGACGGCTTTCGATACGCCCGGCTGGCACCTCGAGGTTGGAGCGGCGCAACGCGTCCTCGACATCCTGCACTGTCAACCGGTAGGCCGCAAGCTTGTCCGGATCCAGCCCAATACGCATCGCCAGCTTGCGTTCACCAAAGATGTTGACGTCGGCAGCGCCCGGCGCGGTCTGCAGCACCGGTTTGACCAGCTGGTTGGCCATGTCGGTCAACTGCAGCGCGGTGTGCGTGTCCGAGCTCAGCGCCAGGAACACCACCGGGAAAGACTCGGCCTCGACCTTCGAGATGACCGGCTCGTCGATGCCCTGTGGCAGGCGCTGGCGTACCCGCGACACCTTGTCACGCACGTCCGCCGCCGCCGCATCGGGGTCACGGCTGAGCGCAAAGCGAACCGTGATCAGGCTGCGCTCCTGCCGACTGATCGAGGTGATGACGTCCACGCCCTCGATGCCGGCGAGCGAGTCTTCCAGCACCTTGGTGACCTGCCCTTCGATCACCTCGCTCGAGGCACCACCGAATCGGGTCTGCACGCTCACGACCGGCTCGTCAATCTTGGGATACTCGCGTACCGTCAGGCGGTTGAACGACACCGCGCCGATCAGGACGATCAGCAGCGACAACACGGTCGCAAAAACCGGGCGACGAATGGAAGTTTCTGCCAGCTGCATGGGATGGCTTCGTCTGCGTCAGTTGGCGGCCGAGGCCAGCGGCGCACCCGTCAGGGCGCCGGAGGCACCGCCGGCCGGGGCACTCGCCGCGCCAGCCGGACCTGGCGCACCGCCGCGCTGCGACGGCGGCCGGCCCAGTTCGACGACGCGAAGCGCAGTGCCATCGCGCTGCAGGCGTTGCTGGCCTGCCACGACAACAGTCTCGCCTTCCAACAGTCCCTCGACTATCTCCACCCTGCCAAGTTGTCGCACGCCCAGCTTGACCTCCTGGCGCAAGGACACCAGCTTGGTGTCCGGCGGGATCGGTCGGTCCGCTGGCACCACGACCTGCGACGGATCGACCACCTTGATGACGAACTGGCGACCGCCTTGGGGCACGATGGCCTCCTCCGGCACGACGATGGCCTGATCCTTGATCGCAAAGACCGTGGTCACGCGGGCGAACATGCCGGGTCGCAGTGGCGCCAGGATGCCACCCGCGCCGCCGCGCGCGCCCGCGCCGGCCTGCTGCCCAGTCGGCCGCGCGGCCGAAGTCTGTGCGATAGCAGCATCGCGCACACCGGCGCAGGTCGCCAGCTCGGGCGACGCACGCGTGCCGGCCGCCGCCAACTCCGGTGCTGCCGCCGCATCACGCCCACCGGCAGCCGCCCCGGCTCCAGGGGCACGCCCGGTTGCCGCCCCTCCTGCCGACGCGCCAGCAGCACCCGGTGGTCGCGCAGCCGGACCAGCAGCGCCGCCCGCGCCACCAGGCTTGCCGGCTGCCGCTGCACCAGCCCCACCTGGAGCTCCTGGCCCACCCGGCCTGCCACCCCCCTGCTGAAGCGCCTCGCCCATGGTATTGGGAAGTACAGCACGCACACCGACCGAGCGCCCATTGACGTCGAGCAGCGGATCGATGGCCTCGATCGTGGCCTTGAACATGCGGCCCGGGAACGCGTCGAGTTGCAATTGCACACTTTGGCGCGGCCGCAGCTTGCCCTGGAAGCGCTCAGGCAAGCGGAAATCGGCGTACATGCTGCTGAGGTCTTCCAGGTTCACCAGGTCGGCGCCATCCTTGACAAAATCACCCAGGTTCACATTGCGGATACCGACCGTGCCGTCAAACGGTGCCAGGATCGCCATGCGCGACCAGCGCGCACACGCCAGCGCCAGTTGGGCCTCTGCCACCTGCAGATTCGCATTACTCTCTTCGAGCACCCGCTGCGCAACGAAATTCTGCGCCACCAGTTCCTGGTTGCGTCTGAAGTTGGCCTGCGCGATCGACATCTGGGCTTGCGCCTGTTTGATCTCGGCGCGCTGCAGCGTATCGTCAAGCTGCACCAGCACCTGACCCTTGCGCACGGCCGAGCCATCGGCAAAACCGATCTCGCGTACCCGGCCCGCGACCTCCGGTCGCAGCATCACGCTCTGGCGCGACCGCAGAGTGCCTACCGACTGGGCATCGTCCTGCAGCCGGGCGCGCTCGGCCTTGGCCACCTCGACACCGGCGGCGCGCGGCGCCGCGGCCGCGCTGCCTGGGCTCGCGGCAGCACCGCCCGGGCCCGGGGCTGCAGGCACGGCCTGCGGTACACCCGTCTGAGCCGTGATTTCCGTCGGTCCCTGGGGCCGGGCCTGGTACCACCAGGCTCCCGCCGAGGCCGCGGCAATTCCCGCGACGGCGACGACCGAATAGATTGCCCTTGAAGCCATGGGTGGATATACCCCGGTTGGTTGGTTGACAGAAACAGAATGCGCCGGCGAATGTACCAGTGCCGCCAGGTTTCCGGTTATCCGGCCGGTAATGCACCGCAGCCCCGGATGGCCTCGGTCACGCCTACACCACGTCCGCCTGCCAGTGCCAGCACGACGCCCCGGTTGGCCAGGTTATCGGCGCGCTCGTTGCCGGGGTCTCCGGAATGCCCCTTGACCCAGCGCCAGTCGATCCGATGCCCACCACCGAACACGGCCGCATCGAGGCGCTTCCACAGATCAACATTCTTGACTTCCTGTTTGCTCGACGTTCGCCAGTTCCGTGCCTTCCAGCCGGAGATCCACTCTGTGATGCCCTTGCGCACATATTCGCTGTCCAGGAACAAGATGACATGGCACGGTCGCCTCAAGGCCGTCAGAGCCTCGATCACCGCCGTCAGTTCCATCCTGTTATTGGTGGTCGACAACTCCCCGCCGAACAATTCCTTTTCGACGCCGGCGGACATCAACACGGCGCCCCATCCACCCGGGCCGGGGTTGCCCTTGCAGGCGCCATCGGTATATATCTGTATCTGGTTCATCTCTCGCTCTTGCATTCGTGTCCGTCGCCGCGCAGGACGCACGGCACCGATACTGGCGGGGCGACGCGCGGCGACGCATGGGGGTGTCGGTTGGCAATCGACACCGGTGCCGCGCCGTGCGCCTTGGCCGCCTTCCACGCCGGTCCGAGCAGGCGCATGCCTCGCACCCGTTTGGTTGCGACCAGGAAGTAGACAGCACCGAAGATCGGCCACCAACGCGCACCGGCCCGGTCCATCCACTGAAACCGCTCGAGCCAGCGGGCATCGGTCACGGCCGGGCGGTAACAGCCAAACTGCCCCGACTCGACTTCGAAACTGAGCAGCCGTAACCAGTCGCGCAAACGCCAGTATCCGATGAACTCGCCCTCGCCCGGAAGGTACAGATCGCCAAATCCCAACCGCCGGTACAGGTGCGCACGTCTCTGGCGCAGCCCCCACAGACTCACGGGGTTGATGCCACAGATGACTACCCGCCCTTCGGGCACCAGCACACGCTCGACCTCGCGCAAGGTGGCATGCGGGTCCGGATGCAGTTCAAGCGCATGCGGCAGGACAACCAGGTCCAGGCTGTTCGCCGGAAACGGCAAGGCCGAAAAATCGCAGGCCAGCGCCACGCTCTGCCCTGCGTCGGCACGTTGACCACGGGCCGCGGTCGTGTTACCGTGCGCCGGCTGTGGCCGAGTTTGGACAGGCGGCTCAGTGCATGCGCGACCATCGGAGGCCAACCAGCGATGCGGCATCCGGTTGGCGCGCAAGGCTTCGAGGGCGGGCAACCCGAGCTGCAGCGCATGAAAGCCGAAGATGTCCGCCACCACCCGGTCGAGCTGCTGGATTTCCCAGTCGAGCATGTAGCGACCACGTGCGGTCTGGAACCAGTCCTGCAAACCTATAATTTGGCGGTCCATGAATGTGAATCTGCGTCCAGCGCCCTGCTACAGCGGCATCGAAAGAATGCACCCCGGCGGTGCCGCGACGGATGCAGCGTCACATGCAGCGTTACATGCAGCGTCACATGCAATGCTGCATGCCCAACGGATGGCTGCCCCGCGCCCGCATTGGAACCTTTCCATTCTAGTCAGGTCGACATGCGCGCCGAATTCGGCACGGCAATGGGCACCACTTCCCCGAGCTGGCGACGGTTCGCCACGACACATCAGGAGCATTCGATGACGAACGGCAACCGACTCGCGCTTGCAGCCCTGGTTATTTTTCTCGGTGGATGCGCGGCAACGGGTCCGACACCAGTCGCCATCGCCCCCGCGATCACCCCCGCCATCACCCCCGCAATGGCCGCGGCGGTTACCACCGCCACTGGCAACCTCGGCGCCGAAACCACCCCGGGCGTTCCGTCGAGCGCGATCCCGGCCAGCCTTTCAAACCCGGCGGGCGCAGCAACCCGGGCACGCGTGGCCGTCGTGCCCCCGATTTTTCCGACCGGCCCTCTGACACCCTTGGCAGCGAACAACGCCAATCCCCACGTGGTTGCCACACTGACGCCTCCCGCTGACCTGTGGGAACGCATCCGTCGCGGTTATGCCATGCCTGATCTGAGCAACGACCTGGTAAGCGATCGCGAACGCTGGTATGCGAGCCGGCCGGACTACATCGAGCGCATGACCGAACGTTCGAGCAAATACCTGTTCCATATCGTTGAGGAGCTCGAACGGCGCAACATGCCGACCGAACTGGCGTTGTTGCCGTTCATCGAAAGCGCGTTCAATCCGCAGGCCGTGTCGAGCGCCAAAGCTGCGGGCATGTGGCAGTTCATGCCGGCAACCGGCAAGCACTTCGAGCTCAAGCAGAATGCATTCCGTGACGATCGGCGCGATGTGCTGGCCTCTACCCGCGCCGCGCTCGACTATCTGCAGAAGCTCCATCGCATGTTTGGTGACTGGCACCTGGCGCTGGCGGCCTACAACTGGGGTCAAGGCAGCGTCGGCCGGGCGATCGAGAGGAACCGAAAAGCCGGGCTGGGCACCGGATACGAAGACCTGAAGATGCCGGCCGAGACGCGTATGTATGTGCCCAAGCTGCAGGCAGTCAAGAACATCGTGCTCGATCCGCGCAAGCTGAATACGGTTTTGCCGGTGATCGAAAACCATCCCTACTTCCAGTCGGTGGAGATCACCCGCGACATCGACGTGGCGATGGCGGCCAAGCTGGCCAACGTCGCCCTGGACGACTTCAAGGCGCTCAATCCTTCGGCGCACAGGCCGGTCATCCTGGCCGCCGGTACGCCGCAGATTCTTCTACCGTGGGACAACGCAGCGACCTTTCGCGCCAACCTGCAGGCCAGCGCCGACCGCCAGCTCGCGAGCTGGACCGCCTGGCAGGCGCCCTCGACGATGCGTCCGGCCGACGTGGCCCACAAAGTCGGCATGACGGAGTCGGACTTGCGTGCCGTAAACCAGATTCCCAATGGCATGGTCATCAAGGCCGGATCCACGGTTTTGGTGCGCCGATCGGCCCAGGTGCGCGAGGACGTGGCCGAGGCGATTGCCGACAACGCCCAGCTTACGCTCGGTCGCCAGCTGCTGCAGGTGCGCCAGATCGTGCGCGCTGGCAAGAATGACAATGTCGCCAAACTGGCACGCCGCCACAAGGTCGCAGCCAGCAGCGTCGCCGAATGGAACAAGCTGACCCCTTCATCGGCGCTCAAGCAAGGCCAGCGCGTCACCGTGTACCTGCCGGCCCGTTCCAATGCCGCCTCATCCGCGGTGAGGAGTGCATCGACCCGGGCCACTGCCGCGCGCAGCAAGCAAAAACCAGTCAAAGTGGCGCGCGACTGATAGAGACGGCGCAGGGGCGCCGGCAGGCCCGCCCTGACGCTGGCGTCTGTCAACGCTCCTGCAGCCCGACAGGCGCCTAGGCGCGAAACCTCTCTTTTGCCTTGCGGGCGAAGTTGTTGGTATAGACGCGCCCCAGATCGATCTTGTCGGGCACCAGCGCCGGAGCCAGGCGTGCAAGTGCCTGCAGGGCGGTCCTGGCGCCCTCGTCGGGAATCAGCCCGTCAAGCGCAATCGACTCCCGGATCTTGCCGAAAGAAGCCAGGTACAAGGCGCGGTCTCCCAGCAGATAAGCCTCCGGTACCGCCTTGATCAGGTCGCTGGGACCGGCCGTCTGCAGCCACTTGAGGGCATGCACGACGGCGTGCGTCAGTGCCTGCATCGTATTGCCATGGTTTTGTAGCGCCTGCGCCGGCGCAAACAGGCAGGTTGAGGGCATCGCGCTGCCAAACAGCTCCACGGAACCCTTGAGCGAACGGGTGTCGGCGATGACGCGGATATCGCCTTTTTGTTCGAGCATCGTGATCACCGGCTCCATGTGCGCGATCGCATCCGCGCCAGCATGACGAACCGACTGCAAGGCCGCGCCGGTGCTGCTGGCCTCGACCCACTGCACATCCCGCAGTGTCAGCCCGGAACGCGCCAGCACCAGGGCCGCCACCAGTTGCGCGGACGAACCGGGCGCCGCCAGCGCGATCTTGCGGCCTTTGAGATCAGCCACGCGCTCGATGGCCGGCATGGAACGGGTCGATACACCGAACGCAATCTGCGGAGCCCTTGCGAGCAGGACGAAGGCCTGCAGCAGGTGTTTGCGCGCGGCCGGCTCGAACAGGCTTTCGAACGCGCCGCAGGCGACGTCAGCCGCCCCCTCCATCACCGACTGCTGTGCCCGCTGTCCATTTCCCAGGTCCAGTAGCTCGATCTCCAGTCCCTCGGCGGCAAAGAAGTTCAGTCTCTCGGCAACGGTCAGTGGCAGATATTGCAGCGACGCTTTCGCACCCACTGCGATGACCAGCTTGCTCTTCTCCAAACGGGCGGCTGACTGAGCGCGAGCCGGGCGAACGCCGAGCGCAGCTGCCGCTGCGCCCAACACGATTGACCGCCGAACATTGCGCCGATAAGACACACCCACATCCCTGAAATTTGTCGTTGCGCCAAGAGTAACAAAGGTGACGCATAGCCGCATCGGGAACTTCCCGAACGGGTTACTACGTAAGGGAAAACACCGCGCGACACAGGCGCGTCGGTGCCTCGGAGCGTGAGAGGTAATCGATTGAGCCCACGACGGGGTGCACAAGGGTGGCGGGCCAGACCCCGCGCATGGCCGTATCCCCCAACAGGAGCTGTTTGCAATGTCTTGCGTGGGCTCAAGCGATTGCCTGTCTCGCTCTCAGCCCCTGCCAGCCATCAGGATCGCGATATTGACCGCCAGCGCCGCTGTCCACACCACCGTGCGCAGAGCCGCAATATCAGCCACGTAAAGCCCGATGTAGAGCATGCGCAGCAGCACGTATATCGCGGCCAGCAGGTCAACGTAGGCCGGATCGGCGCCCAGCTGCAGCGCGATCACCACGGCACCGATGAAAAACGGTAGCGCCTCGAAGCTGTTGGCCTGGGCGGCATTGGCGCGCGCGCGCCAGGCCGTTTGACGTGCCAACCAACCCCGCGGGTCGGCATTGTCGAACCCGCCTTCGCTGCGCCGCTTTCCGAAGCTGCCGAACTTGGCGATACCAGCGCACACGATGGGCAACAGGCTGGCGACCAGCACACACCAGTGGGCAAGACTGAAAACCATGCGATGACTCCTTGATGTGTCTTGGACCCTAGCGCCGATCGGCCAGCGCATGCGCGATCGTGCCCAGATCCACGTATTCGAGTTCACTGCCCACCGGCACGCCGCGCGCAAGCCGTGTGACCCGCAGGCCTCGTGACCGCAGGCCTTCGCTGATCACATGGGCAGTGGCCTCGCCTTCGGCGGTGAAGTTGGTGGCCAGGATGACTTCCTCGACCGAGCCGTCGGTGGCGCGCTCGAACAGCTTGCCCAGGCCGATATCACGCGGACCGATGCCGTCGAGCGGATTGAGCTTGCCCATCAGCACGAAGTACAGGCCACGGTACGCGCCAGTTCGCTCGACGGCGGACTGATCAGCCGGCGTCTCGACGACGCACAGGCGCGTCGTATCCCGTCGCGGGTCCAGACAGGTATGGCACCACTGCGCCTGCGTGAAGGTATGGCAGCGCTCGCAATGGTGTACCGCATCGCAGGCATGGGCCAGCGATGCGGACAAGGTGCGTGCCCCGGCGCGGTCATGTTGCAGCAGGTGGTAGGCCATGCGCGATGCCGACTTCACGCCCACGCCCGGCAGGCGTCTCAAGGCCTGGATCAGACCCTCGAGCGCATTCGAGTCGGGCACTATCAGAACGGCAGCTTCATGCCGCCGGGCAGGCCCGGCATGCCGGCGGTGAGTTTCCCCATCTTCTCGGCGCTGGTTTCCTCCGCCTTGCGCACCGCCGCATTGAACGCGGCGGCAACCAGATCTTCGAGCATGTCCTTGTCATCGGCGAGCAGACTGGGGTCGATCGTGACCCTGCGCACATCATGCTTGCAGGTCATCACCACTTTCACCAGACCGGCGCCCGACTCACCCGTCACCTCGATGGTCGCGAGTTCGTCCTGCGCCTTCTTCATGTTGTCCTGCATGGCCTGGGCCTGCTTCATCAGGCCTGCGAGTTGTCCTTTGTTGAACATGGTGCCGTTCCTTTGGTTGTTGGTGTGAGATCACACCGCCGCATGGCGCAAGCCTGCGGCAGTCTCGATCAAAGAGGTCTGATACTGCCAGCGACGATTTTCGCTCCAAAGTCGCGCATCATCGTCTGAACGAACGGATCGTCGAAGATGAGCTGCTCTGCTGCCAGTTGGCGCTCAGCCGCCGCAGCCGCCCAGCGGCGAGCCGGACTGTCGGTGACACGACCGATTTCCACCAGCAGCGTCACCGGATGGCCAGCCGCCTGCAAAGCCGCCGTGAGCCGCTCGCGGCTGCCCGGCTGCTGCAATGCCTCGCGCTCCACCTTCAGTACCCACTGATCGGTGTCGCGACCCACGAGTTGCGACTGCAGGGCCAGCTCCCGCGCCAATGCAGTGACCGACTGTTGTTCAACCAATTGCCCGACCGTGTCGAACCAGAAATCCCCTTCCTCGGTCGGCACCAGGGTCGGCAACGCATGGTCCGGCTTCAACGGGTCGCTGCGCGCATCGGACTGTATCCGCACGGGTACCGCCACCACCTGATCGTCCGCGGCCGGTGGCGGCTCCATGCCGTTTCTCGATGGCGGCCCGCCCTGCACGACTGACAGGCGCCGCCCCGGCGGTGCCTGCCGTTGCGGCGCATCCGCCAACGCGGATGCGCGTTCGGTGGAAGCCGGCGAAACGGTCTGTACGCGCTGCGCTGCTGGCTTCATGGCGGCGGTCTCGGGTACAGGCGACACATCGAGCTGTGGCACGGCGTCCGGCGCGATGGGAGCAGGGTCAGATACATGAACAGGTGCAGGCGGCGAAGCGGCTGTCTGCCCTTCATTCAGAGTTTTTTTTTCCTGCGCAAAGAGTCGCTGCGATGCCGGCTTGAACGCCAACAGACGCAGCAACACCATCGTCAGCGCCGCGTATTCGTCCGGCGCCAGGCCCAGTTCGGTGCCGCCATGCAGGCACATGCTGTAGAGCAGCTGGGTTTCATCAGCCGGCATCAGTGTAGCCAGGCGCGCCGACTCCGTCGCCTCCGGGTCGGCATCATCCACCGTGTCCGGCACGGCCTGGTGCACCGCCATCTGCTGCAACACGGCACTCATCTCCTCCAGCACCGACGCAGGACTCAGGCCATTGACGCGCAACCGGTCCACCGTCTCCACCACGACCTTGCCGTCGCCCTGCGCCAGGGCCTCGATCAGCCGCAGTACATGGCTGCGATCAACACTGCCCAGCATCTGCCGCACCGTCTCTTCCGACAACCGGCCGGCACCGAAAGCGATGGCCTGATCGGTCAACGACAGGGCGTCGCGCATCGAGCCCCGCGCAGCACGCGACAGCAGCCGCAGCGACTGTGCATCCGCGTTGACAGACTCGGCGTCCAGCACCCGTGTCAGGTGTTCCCGCACCGTCTCGGGCGCCATCGGACGCAGGTTGAACTGCAGGCAACGCGACAACACGGTGACCGGCACCTTCTGCGGGTCGGTCGTCGCCAGCACGAACTTGAGGTATTCCGGCGGCTCCTCCAGCGTCTTGAGCATGGCGTTGAATGCCGGCGTCGTCAACATATGCACTTCATCGATCATAAAGACCTTGAAGCGGCCCTGCACCGGCTTGTAAACCGCCTGCTCGAGCAGCGTTTGCACATCGTCGATGCCGCGATTGGACGCCGCGTCCAGCTCGGTGTAGTCGATGAACCGGCCTGCATCGATATCCTTGCAGGCCTGGCATACGCCGCACGGCTGCGACGTGATGCCGCCGTTGCCGTCGGCACCCAGGCAATTGAGCGACTTGGCCAGGATGCGGGCCACGGTCGTCTTGCCCACGCCACGGGTACCCGTGAAAAGGTAGGCATGGTGCAGACGCTGCGAGTCCAGCGCATTGGTCAAGGCACGCACCACATGCTCCTGCCCCACCATCTCGCCGAAATGTTTCGGCCGGTACTTGCGGGCTAACACGAGGTAGGACATGAACTGATTCTAGATGCCGGACAGCAGCAAACCCAGCCGCACGAGCGACCTGGGATCATCGCGCGCTCGGCGGCGACAATGCAGGCCGTACAATCTGCAGTGACGGGCCTTCCCGCATGGAGAAGCGGCCAAACGGGTCAGGTGGGGAACCAAGCAGCCCTAACTGCAGAACCAGTGCCGGGGTCAAGGCTCGTCACCTTATTTGCCAGCCATTCGTGCAGTATCTCTGCTGCCGCCGTAGACGCTTCGAGGCGTCCACGCGTCGAAGCGAAACAATCAGCGCGCGAGATACAAGGCGAGCCCGACGGTGACCGCCAGCAGCAGCAACTTGAACAACAAACCACCGATGCCTGTGCTTTCAGGATCACTGCTGTCAGGCCGCGGGGTGGAACTCAACGCCGCGGGGATGGTGCTGGCCGGGCCCAGTTGGGAAGGAATCGTGTTCTCGTGGTCCATGGTGCGAATTGCGTATCCATCCTGGTTGTATTTTGCTCCCGGCGCCGATTTTATCGTCACGCCCGCCGCCGACCAAACCGCCGACGTATCGGCACCACAACGCAGGCCGTGGGATGCGCGCCAGCTCAGCGTCCGATACCCAGAAAACGCAATGCGCCTTCCGCCGCGATCCGGCCGCTCGCCATTGCTGCGGTGAGCAGGTAACCGCCCGTCGGTGCCTCCCAATCGAGCATCTCGCCCGCGCAGAAGACGCCGGGGCAGGCTCGCAACATCAGCCCCTCATCCAGGCCCTCGAACACCACGCCGCCGGCGGTACTGATCGCCTCGGCCACCGGGCGGGTTGCATGCAGGTGCAGCGGCATGGCCTTGAGTGTGTACGCCACGCGGTCCGGATCGGCCAGTTGCTCGCGTCCCAGCACCTCGTACAGCAGCCCGGTCTTGATACCGCCGATTCCGAGCCGGCTCTTGAGGTGGCTGGACAGGGACCGTGCGCCGCGCGGATGGGCCACTTGTTGCTGCACACGCTCCAGCGTGAAATCTGGCAGCAGGTCCAAGAACAGTGTGGCACGTCCCTGAAGAGAAATCGTGTCGCGCAGAAGACCGCTGGCCGCATAGACCAGGCTGCCTTCGATGCCGGTGGCGGTGGCGACGAACTCGCCTTTGCGTTCGAACGCCGGCCCGGCGGGACCATCGGGCACATGCAATACGACCGACTTGAGCGGCTGCCCCGCGAAACGCTGCGCAAAATGCGCACTCCATCCTCCGTCGACGTCGAACCCGCAGTTGCTGGGCCGCAGTGGCGCAACCGGCACGCCACGCGCCTGCAGCATCTCGACCCACCTGCCGTCGGAGCCCAGCTGCGGCCAACTGGCACCGCCAAGCGCCAGCACCACCACATCGGAAGGCAACAGGCGCGGTCCGTCAGGCGTGTCGAATTGCAGTGTCGGCGCACTTGCCTTCGAAGGCGTGCCCCAGCCGGTCCAGCGATGCCGCATGTGCAGTTGCACCGGTTGGCCTTGCACGGGATGGCGCAGGCGATGCAGCCAGGCACGCAACAGCGGAGCAGCCTTCATGTCCACCGGAAACACCCGGCCTGAACTGCCCACCACGGTCTCGATTCCCAGAGCCCGTGCCCATCCGCGCAGCTGCTGCGCGCCAAACAAGTCCAGCCAGTGCGCAATCTCGACCTGGCGTGCGCCGAAGCGCGCCCCGAACGCGGCCGGCGGCTCCGAATGGGTCAGGTTCAATCCGCCCTTGCCTGCCAGCAGGAATTTGCGGCCCACCGATGGCATGGCATCGTACAAGTGCACCTCGACGCCAGCGCAGGCGAGCACCTCCGCCGCCATCAGGCCGGCCGGTCCACCTCCGACAATGGCCGCGCTGCGCGTCATGGCCCTACGGCCGGGTCAGGCAGGTCAATCCATTGTCCCTGGCCGTTGAGAAAAGCGGCGTGTACGACCTGCGTCGTGTCGATCGCCTGCACTGCGTCCCGGTAGCATGCCAGCTGGGCGACCAGCACCGGGTCGCGTTGCGGCGCCAGGTTCGACTTGTAGTCCAGCACCCACCACTGGCCGTTGTCCCGGCGCTGCACCAGGCGGTCCAGCCGCAACACGGTGCCATCCAGAACCAGTTCGACTTCGTTGCCCTGCCAGGCCAGCTGGGCCGGATCCCAGGCCCAGGCACCCGATCCGGCCAGGATGCTTTGCGCCATCGACGCAGCGCGTTCGGCGTCATCTGCATCCAATCCGAACTCCCGGCGCACCGCGGCCACCCGCCGCACATCGACGCCGCCCCATTCGAGCAGCCGGTGCATGGCGCGCCCCACCCGCGCCAGCGCCTCCAGCGCGGGATCCGCCTGCGGCTCCCCGGCCGGTGGCCCCGTACCACAAGCCGCGGCAGCCGCCGGGCCCGGTGGCAACTCCTTGAGGGTGAATGTGGTGTCTTGCGCCGCCGCGCCCGGCGCCCCCGATACGGCCGGATCCGACAGCGCGATCGGGGTTGCAGCATCGAACAGGCGGCGCCACCAGCTGCCGGGCGCATCCCGGTGCGGCTCGATCGACGAGACCACCAGCGTGTGACGGGCCCGGGTCAACGCCACATACAGGGCATTGAGTTCTTCGCGCCGGCGTTGCAGCCATTCATGGTCACGCGTGGCCAGCGCGCATAGCGGTGGATGCGCCTCGCTGCTGACAAAGAAGAACTGCCGCGGATGCGCGTCCTGCGCTGGCCAGTCGATCAACACACCCATGGTCTCGGCCGCGCGGGGCGGTGTGTCCGTGTCCAGCAGCACCACGGCATCGGCCTCCAGGCCCTTGGCCCCATGCACGGTCAACAGGCGCACCGCGTCCGGTGTCACCGTGGCGGGCGCCATGACTCCGCCGGCCTTGAGCGAGCGCACGAAACTGTAAGGCGTGATGAAGCGTCCGCCAGCCACCTGCAACGAAGCCGCCAGCAAGGCCTTCAGGTTGGCCAGGACCGCGGCGCGTTGCACCTGCGGCGCACGGATCGCGAAGCGGCCCAGCACGTCGTGCTGGCTGTAGATCGACTGCAAGGCGTCATGCGCTGGCAGGCGGTCGAGCGAGCCTTTCCACGCAATCAGCTGCGCACCGACGCCGTGCAGAGCATGGTCCTGTGGCCAAGGCTGCTGCAGCAGCTCAAACCAGGCATCTGGCTGCCCGCGCCGTCGCAGCGCGAGATCGACCAGGGCCTGGTCGGGCAGGTCGAACAGCGGCGAGCGCAACGCCCGCGCCAGCGACAGGTCGTGCCGCGGCGACACCAGCGCGTCGAGTAACGCGACGATATCCTGCACCTCGCAGCAATCGATCAGCGCGGTGTTCTCGCCGACCTGCGCTGGAATGTGCAAGGCACGCAGTTCGTCCTGTAGCGGCATCAGGCTGGCGCGCCGGCGTGACAACACCATGACCTGCGAAGCAGCCTGGCCCTGGGCCACCTGGTCCGCGATCCAGCGCGCCACCTGGCGCGCCTCCAGGCTGCGCAAGGTCTCTTCCGGCACTTCACGGGGCTGGGTCAGGCTGTCGCGCCAGCCACCGGCCACGGCATCGGCCTCGGGCGGGCCATCGGCCGCGCGCTGGTCTTCGACACGCGCACGCGGTATCGGCGGCAACCTCAGCACACGACCGGCGCCATGGGCGCCGGTCGTGTGGGCACGAAAGCCGTCGTAATGATCGTGCTCGCGCGCCGACAGCATGACCCGGTTGACGGTGTCGATGACCACCGGCACATTGCGCCGGGTATGGTCGCAACTGAGCAGGTCGCCGCCCAGTCCTTCGGCCACAAACGCCTGTGCAGCCCGGAACACCTGTGGCTCTGCGCGCCGGAAGCGGTAGATGCTCTGCTTGGGATCGCCGACGATGAATACGCTGGGCCGGTTGCCGGAGGCGCCGGCATAACTGCCAAGCCACGACAGCAGCGCATGCCACTGCAGCGGGTTGGTGTCCTGGAACTCGTCGATCAGCAGATGGCGCACCCGGGTATCGAGACGCTCCTGCACCCAGCCGCTGAGCATGGGTTCGGACAACAACATCATGGCGGCGCGCTCGACGTCGGTCATGTCGATCCAGCCACGCTCGCGCTTGAGGTTGGCGAACGCTTCGATCAGCACCCGGGCCAGGGCTGCCATATGCTGCTGGTGCTGCCAGGCCAGGTGATGGCGATGTGCCACGCACAACTGCATCAATTCCAACGCAGCCGCCTGCGCAGCATCAAACTTGACCAGGTTGTTGTTGAGGCGATCCTCCTTGTCGACAAACAGCGCTTTGCGCAGCGCCGCGAGGCATGTGGCGGCAGCATCCGCGTCATCTGCCAGCGAGATCGACAGTCGGTCCAGCGCGTGGATGATCGCCTGCGCAGACTTTTGCGGCGTCTTGTTCGATTCGCGCCCCAGCGCGCACGCCCAGGCCAGCCAGCGTGCACGCGCATGGCCCAGGCGCAGCGCGGCCGCCGGAGTGGCCAGCAAGGCCAAGGAGGGAAAGCTCTCCTGGAAATGCCGCACCGAGGGTTCGACCCGGCTGGCCGCATCGGCACGGGTGAACTCGATGCGTTTGTCCAG
This sequence comes from Burkholderiales bacterium, assembly GCA_038247175.1. GTDB lineage: Bacteria > Pseudomonadota > Gammaproteobacteria > Burkholderiales > Burkholderiaceae_C > CAISIP01. The sequence continues at coordinate 19,791 of JBBRVD010000020.1, forward strand.
TGCGACACCCAGCGCCTTTTCGGTCTGGAACCGCCCGTGCATGCGCACCACCGCCTCGAATGCGGCCCGCAGCGCGGGCTGCTCCACAAGCACCTGGTAGAACCGGCGCCATACCAGGGCCTTGGCCGGCGCGTCGTCCTCCAGCAGGTCATACTGCAACGGCAGATTCAGCTGCTGCAGCACCGCCATCGGCGCCGCACGCAACAACGCCGCGAACCAGCTATGGAAGGTGCGGATCTGTACCTGCCGCGGGCATTGCAGCACGGCACGATGCAATCCAGCGAGGCGACGGACCATGGCCTGCGCCGCCGCCGCATCCTGCGGAACCATGACACCACGGTCGCGCAACTCGCGCGCCAGTTGCTCGTCGCTGGCACAGGCAAATTCCTGCAGCCACTTGTACAGCCGCTCGCGCATCTCGCTGGCGGCGCGCTTGGTGAAGGTGATGGCGAGAATGTCGTGCGGCAACACCGTGAGCGTACCGTCGGCGGTATCCAATCCATCGAACAAGGCGCGCACGATTCGCGAGACCAGCATCCAGGTCTTGCCGGCACCGGCACAGGCCTCGACCGCCACATGCCGGCGCGGATCACAGGCGACAGCGTAAAAATCCGCCGCAGCCACGGTCGCGCCGTTGTGCTCATAGGCGGCCAGCGCGGGGCGCTCAGCCATGTCCGGCTCCCGCTGCCGCGGATGGCACTGCGCGGGCCCAGAAATCCTTGCGACACAGGCCACGGGCCGCACAATAATCGCAGGCAGAGCCGGCTCCGATCGCCGGCAGCTCAGCCCCGCAGGCAATGCGCTCCATGTCCAGGATGATCGCCGACACCAGTTGGTCGCGCCACCCGGTGACGTCGGGCAGGTCAAACGCCTTGGTGCTGTCGGAATCGGCGATGTTCAGGTACATCGCCTGCAAATGGTCCTGGTCCAGCAAGGCACCGTAGAACGCCAGTTGGGTGTCTTCCTGCGGACGCCGCACCCGAGCCTGCGTCGTTGCGCGCGCCTCGGTCTTGTAGTCGATGAGCAGCGTTGCGCCGTCCGCCAAACGGTCCATTCGGTCGATGCGACCGATCAGCTTGATCTTGCCCAGCGGCATCTCGCGCTGCACTTCCGCCGCCTCGTAACGCGCGCCGCAGCGTTCGTGCTCTGCCAGCCAGTGCAGATAGGACACACGCACCTGCGGCCACGACGCGGCAAACGGCAGGAACTCGTTGGCCGCCAGGCCTTGCTCCAGGGTGGCGCGCTCGGCGGCCTGGTCGAGCATGGCAGCGCGCCGCTGCGGCGTGGCACGCGGCTCCAGGGCCAGGGCCTCGTGAAAATGGCGCAGCAGTGCGTGCAGCCAGTTGCCAAAGTCGCGCTTGCCCAGAGCAGTGTCGAGTTCGTCCGGTTCCTGCAAGCCGAGCATGCGCAGCGCGAAAAAGCGGTACGGGCAGCGTCGCAGATCCTCGTAGGCGCTGGCAGATAGCTGCGAGACACTGAGCGCAGGCGCGGACGGTTGCGGCATCGCCTGGCCCTGCGCTTGCAGCGAGCGCAATACGCGCTGGTCGGGCGCCAGGCCAGGCACGGTCAACCGCAGTCGCTGCACCAGCACGCTGGGCATCAGCAACTCGCCGGCGTCGCTGGCGCGCCAGAGAATGTCGACCAGCGGCATGCCCAAGGCGTTGTGCCACGAAGCCGCCAGGGTGTCCGCCAGCTGTTCTCGCGAGGGCAGTCCCAGCAGAGCCCGCTGACCGGGTGTCCACAGGCCGGGCAGGTCCGGCGATGCGGCCAGGTTGTTCTCGTCGCAACCCGGAATCACGACCGCCGCCAGAGTCCGCCCGAGCAACTGGCTGAGCGGCAGCAGCACCACTTGCTCCTGCCGTGGGTGCGGCGGCACGAAACTGCCGGCCTCCAGCACCTGCGCGACCCAGGCGGTGAACTTGACCAGCGCCATCGGCTGCATGGCATCGGCAAAGTCCCCGTCGGCGTGTTCATGCAGGTGCAGGGCATCGATCACCGCCTGACCGGCCGTGTCTTGCAGCAACTCCGTCCACTGGCCCGCGGCCTGCAGTGCCGAGCGCAGGTCGCGCAGCCAGGCGGACAGGTCACGCGGGGCTTGCATCCCGGCGCGCAGCGCATTGATGAAGGCAGCGGTGCCGCCGTCTGAAGCTGCGCCAAGCCAGTCCCGGGCGCCCGATCGGCGCAGCCGGACTTCGAGTCGGTCGATATCCTGCGAGGGGATGGCGCGGGCCTGCTTGGCCCAGTCGAGCACCGCATCCGAGGCCGCGCCGGCGGCCATCGCGCGCAGCATGCCGATAATGGCGGCCGCAGCGCGGGTGGTGGACAAGGTCCAGCCCGTCTCATCGCGCACCGCGACGCCGCGCTCCGCCAGCAAGGCGCGGGCGCGCCGTGTCAGCACCCGGTCCTGCGCCACCAATGCCAGCGGCGTGCGGCCCTCGGCCAGATGCGCCAGCACGCAGGCACAGGCCTGTTCGGCCTCGTCTTCCGCGTCCAGCGCCTGACGCAGGTTGCACCGACCAGGCTCGGCAGCACTGGCCAGTCGCAGGGTGATGGCGCGGTCAGCCCAGCGCTCCTGCAAGGCAGCAAACAAGGGGTCCTGCTGCAGGCCCTCGACCAGGACCAGCAGGTCCGCTTGGGCGGAGAACACCGCATCCGTCGCATAGGCGCTGTGCGCGGCCCAGACCACAGCGATCCTGCCAAGCCGAGATTCCCATTCGAGCAGCGGTGCAGCAGCCTCGTCGGCCAGCGCCTGGCCGATGCGCTGGCCCCAGGCCATCCGCGCATCCGCGGGAATCGCGGCGGCGATTGGCGCCACGCTCCATGCCGCCTCCATCAACCGGGTCGCCATTGCGCCGTCTGCACCGCGCAGGCCCGCGCGTTCAAGCAACGACTCAGCGGTCAGCAGGTCGCGCGCCGGGTCGCGTGCCAGGTCATCCGACGCCGGCACGAAACCCGAGAGCGTGCGGCTCCAGTTCATCGTGGTCTCGAAACGCGGCATGAAAAAGGCACCGCCAGCCAGCGCGTCGGCGCAGCGCATCCACGCAGCGCGCGCGATGCCGATCAGTTGCACATACGGCAGCAAGACCACGACGTGCGCCGGATGCAGCTGGCGCTGCGCCATCTCGCGCTGCAGGCGCGCGGCAAGCCGGTCCCACTCCAAGCGGTAGTGATCGTTTCCGGCCATCTCATCCATGGCGGGGCCAGGACGGGCAAGCAGTATTGGTTTCTGTCACAATTTCTCCACTTTACCTGTAGCGACAGAACCAAGGAGTCACAATGGCCAGCGAACTCATCAAACATGTCTCAGACGCCTCGTTCGAAGCCGATGTGCTGCAATCACCCCACCCCGTCCTGGTCGATTACTGGGCCGAGTGGTGCGGCCCGTGCAAGATGATTGCGCCCATCCTGGACGAAGTGGCCACCGGCTACCAGGGCAAGCTGCAAGTCGCCAAGATGAATGTGGATGAAAACCGCGAAGTCCCGGCCAAATTCGGCATTCGCGGCATACCGACGTTGATGCTGTTCAAGGACGGCCAACTCGCCGCCACCAAGGTCGGCGCCATGAGCAAGTCGCAACTGACCGCCTTCATCGACCAGCAACTGGCCTGACGCGGGACTGTCAGCACCGCGCAGGCGGCGTCATCCGACGCCTGCGCCACTGCCGCGCAATCGTGTTGCGGCGGCATTTTTTCCTGTCATAATCAACCGCACTCGCCGGTCTGCAAACCAGACTCGGTTCGAGTTTCAGTGGAACAACTGGCCGGGGCTACACGCTTGACCCGGCCTGCCCCCCCCGGTCCGCGTTCGCGTCATCCCCTTTCATCCCTTTTCGGGTATCTCCATGCACCTAAACGAACTCAAGGCACTGCACGTGTCTGAAGTCCTCAAGCAGGCCGAAGAGCTTGAGATCGAAAACACCGGCCGCATGCGCAAGCAGGAGCTGATGTTCGCCATCATCAAGAAGCGCGCCCGAACCGGCGAGCAGATCATTGCCGATGGCGTGCTGGAAATCCTGCCCGATGGATTCGGCTTCCTGCGCAGCCCGGATACCAGCTATACCGCCAGCACCGACGACATCTACATCAGCCCGAGTCAGGTGCGTCGCTTCAACCTGCATACCGGCGACATGATCGAGGGCGAGGTGCGCACACCCAAGGACGGCGAGCGTTACTTCGCGCTGAACAAGCTCGACAAGGTCAACGGCGGCGGGCCGGAAGACAACAAGCACAAGGTGATGTTCGAGAACCTCACGCCCTTGTTCCCCAAGGAGCAGATGCGGCTCGAGCGCGACTCCAAGAGCGAAGAAAACGTGACCGGTCGCATCATCGACATCATCGCGCCGATCGGCAAGGGACAACGCGCCTTGCTCGTCGCACCACCCAAGAGCGGCAAGACGGTGATGATGCAGCATATGGCCCACGCGATTGCCGCGAATTACCCAGAGAGCTACATGATGGTGCTGCTGGTGGACGAGCGGCCCGAAGAAGTGACCGAGATGCAGCGCACCGTCAAGGGCGAAGTGATCGCTTCGACCTTCGACGAGCCGGCCGCTCGCCACGTGCATGTGGCCGAGATGGTGATCGAGCGGGCCAAGCGTCTGGTCGAACTCAAGAAGGATGTCGTCATCCTGCTCGACTCGATCACCCGGCTGGCGCGGGCCTACAACAATGTCGTGCCCTCGAGCGGCAAGGTGCTCACCGGCGGCGTCGACTCGAACGCGCTGCAGCGCCCCAAGCGCTTCCTGGGTGCGGCGCGCAATGTCGAGGAAGGCGGCTCGCTGACCATCATCGCCACCGCGTTGATCGACACCGGCAGCCGCATGGACGAGGTGATCTTCGAGGAATTCAAGGGTACCGGCAACTCCGAGATCCACCTCGATCGCCGGCTGTATGAGAAACGGGTCTTTCCGTCGATCCAGCTCAACCGCAGCGGAACCCGGCGCGAGGAATTGCTGCTGGCCCCGGAAATCCTGCAAAAGACCCGCATTCTTCGCCAGTTCCTGTACAACATGGACGAGATCGAATCAATGGAGCTGGTACTCAAGCAGATGCGTGCGACCAAGACCAACAACGAGTTCTTTGACCAGATGCGTCGCGGCGGCTGATCGCATCGGTCATTGCCCGCAAACCGTGCCATAATCGCAGGCTTTACGCGACAAGTACGCCTGGAATCTACCGGTTATGTAACGGTTTATTCAACGGTTTATTCAACGGTTTATTCAACGGTTTATTCAACGGTTGATGCAATACCAGACGCGGCTGACGCGATCGACGCACCTGAAGGAACATACATGAAAGACGGAATCCACCCCAACTACCGCGAAGTCTGCTTCCAGGACTTGTCCAACAATTTCAAGTTCGTGACCCGCTCATGCGTCAGCGCCAAGGACAGGATCACGATGGAAGACGGCCGTGAACTGCCGCTGTACAAGCTTGAGACCTCCAGCGAGTCGCACCCGTTCTACACCGGCACCCAGAAGTCGGTCGACAACATGGGCGGACGGGTCGAGAAGTTCCGCAACCGCTTCGGCAAGACGGCAGTCAAGTAAGCAACGTTGCACTGCAGCGAAGGGCAGCCCGGGCGACCGTGCTGCCCTTTTGTCATTCTTGAGCCCTCGCCCGGCATTTGCCTCCCCTCGCCGTGAACCAACCCACTCCCGCCATCGTCGCCCAGGGTGCGGTCCGACGCTTGCCCCGGCTGGCATTGCTGATGCTGTGCCTGGCCTACATCATGCCCGGCCTGTTCGGACGCGAGCCGTGGCGTAACGCCGACATGGCCACTTTCGGCTACATGGTCGAGATGGCACGTGGCGCCACCAGCTGGCTCGATCCCCGGTTGCTGGGCCTGCGCCCCGAGGCGGATGGACTGCTGCCTTACTGGATTGGGGCCTGGTTCATCCAGTGGGGCCCAGCCTGCGTGCCTTCGGTGTTGCTGGCGCGTTTGCCGTTTGCGTTGATGCTGGCGCTGACACTGGCAGCCACCTGGTATGCGGTCTACAACCTGGCATCCCATCCACGCGCCCAGCCGGTCGCGTTCGCCTTTGGCGGCGAGGCCAACCCGACCGACTATGCGCGCGCCATCGGAGACGGGGGCCTGCTGGCGCTGATTGCCAGCCTGGGGCTGGCCCAGCTTTCGCACGAGGTCACCACGCATCTGGCGCAGTTGTGTTTCGCTGCACTGACGTTTTACGCCGCCTCGGCGATCGGTCATCGCGTGCGTCTGCCCGTCGTGGGCCTGTTTTTCGGGCTCGGCGGCCTGGTGCTCAGTGCCGCACCCAGCCTGGCCGTCCTGTTCGGCGCCGGAGCGGCGATCCTGCATTTTCTGGCCGCAGATCCCGGTCCTGGCGGTCGGCGCCGGGCCTTGCGCGCCGCGGGCCTGCTCGCCTTGGCCACGCTGCTGGCCGCGGCGCTCGCGTCGGCCCTCGAACTGTGGCACTGGCGCATCCTGCTGCCGCAGGACGCCGGCAGCAAGGACTGGCGCAGCCTGGCCCGGCTGCTGTTGTGGTTCACCTGGCCGGCGTGGCCGCTGGCATTGTGGACCTTGTGGCGCTGGCGTCGCCAGATCGTGATGGCACCGGTCAATCTGCATCTGGCTCTGCCATTGTGGTTTGTTGCGGTGACGATTGCCACCACGTTGACCACCAAGCCGGCGGATCGTGCGCTGCTGCTCGCACTGCCGGCCCTGGCAACGCTAGCTGCGTTCGCGTTGCCAACCCTGCGCCGCAGTGTGGCCGCGTTGATCGACTGGTTCACGCTGCTGTTCTTCACCGGCTGCGGGATTGTCATCTGGGTGATCTGGTTCGCCATGCAGACCGGTGTCCCGAGCCAGGCCGCGGCCAATGTCTTCAAACAGGCGCCCGACTTTCACGCCACGTTCGACCTGGCAACCTTCGTGATTGCCGTGTCGGCATCTCTGGTATGGGCCTGGTTGGTGCAGTGGCGTGTCGGACGCCATCAGGCGGCGATCTGGAAGAGCCTGGTGCTGCCTGCCAGCGGCGCTGCATTGTGCTGGTTGCTGCTGATGACCTTGTGGATGCCCTTGCTCGACTTTGTGCGCAGTTATCGGCTGGTGGCCGACCGAGTCGAGGCCCTCGTAGGTCCGCGCGCCTGCTTGCAGGCTGCAGACCTGGACCGCGACCAGATTGCAGCGCTGCAGTTTCACGGTGGATTCCGACTCGTGCCGGCCGCGCCGACATCGGAATGCAACTGGCTGATCACAGACCCGGGCATGTTGGCGCAGGGCCGCAGCCAGCCTGACCCGGCACTGTGGCAGGCCCAAACCCCCATCGAGCGCGCCTCGGGCAAGGGCGACGAATTCCAGCTGTTCCGAAAAATCACACCGTGATGGCGTCGGCCTCGCTGCGTTGCGCTTCACGCACCGGCTGTACACGGCCAGACGGAAACAGGATCGCGAAACGCGAACCCTGGCCAGGCTTGCTGACGATCTGCAACTGCGCGCCATGGCGTTGTGCGACATGCTTGACGATCGCCAAGCCCAGGCCGGTACCGCCGGTTTCGCGCGAGCGGCTGCGGTCGACGCGGTAAAAGCGCTCCGTCAAACGCGGGATATGTTCCGCGGCGACGCCTGGCCCGTCGTCGGTCACCGAAAACTCGCCACTGCCGTCCGCGCGCAAGCTCCACCGCAGCATGATCATGCCGCCGTTGGGCGTGTAGCGGATCGCGTTGTTGACCAGGTTGGCCAAGGCGCTGTGCAACTCCGACTGCGAGCCGGCGACCCGGCAGTCCCGATCGATCTCCACCACGATCACGTGGCCCAGCTGGGTCATCAGCATCGACAGGTCCCTGCCCTCCTGTTCGCACTGTTGCATCAAGCTGCGCACGTCGACCCATTCGTCCAGCCGCGGCAGCGGGCTGCCCTCGAGTCGCGACAGCGTCAGCAAGTCGCTGACCAGCGTCTGCATGCGCTGCGCCTGCTGCGACATCAGCGTCAGGTAGCGCTGGCGCTCGGAACCATCCAGTGGCAGGTTCTGCAGCGTCTCGACAAAGCCGCTGAGCACCGTCAACGGGGTGCGGATCTCATGCGAGACATTGGCCACGAAGTCGCGCCGCATGGCTTCGGCCTGTTCGAGGGCCGTGACGTCGCGCGACATCATCAGGCTGCGCCCTTCACCGTACGGATGCAGGTGCACCGACAGACGTACCGGCCTGCTGTTGCTGCTGGCAGGTCCGGGAATCACCACATCGTGGGTGTAGTCGCCCTTGGCCTGGTAGGCGGCAAACTGCGGATCGCGGACCAGATTGGAGACCTGCTGCAGCACATCGCGCGCGGGATCGAAGCCGAAGTGGTCCGCCGCCGTCTGGTTGCACCATTCAATACATCCTCCGGCGTCAAGCAGAACCACCCCGTTCGGAGACGCCTGGATGGCCGAGAGGAACTCCTGCAACCGGTTATCACTTTCGAGCAGCTTGCGATCGCGCTTGTTCAACAGCTTGCGGACCCGGTCGGCGGTCTCCCCCCAGTAACCCGATAGCAACGGCGGGCGACTGGTGTCGCCCTCGCGCAGCCAGCGCCGCAGTTTCTGGCCGCGGCGCAGGTCGATCAGCACCCACACCATGCTTGCGGCCAGAATGCCGGCAACCACGCGGTACTCGGGCCGAGCCAGGGTCAAGACGAGGTATCCCGAAAGGGCTCCCGCGAGCTGAAACAGGAAAAAGCGGAATACGCGCCAGATCATCTGCCGATGGCGAAGCGAGGCCGCCTCAGTTCGGCTGCGACTGAGCCAAGGCCGTCAAGCGATAACCGACCCCCCGCACGGTCTCGACCATGGCACCCGCTTCGCCCAGCGCTTCGCGCAGGCGCTTCACATGCACGTCGACCGTACGTTCCTCGATGTAGACATGGTCGCCCCAGACCTTGTCCAGCAGCTGGCCCCGGCTATGTACCCGTTCGGCGTGCTTCATCAGGTAGTGCAGCAACTTGAACTCGGTTGGCCCGAGCTTGAGCATCCGATCCTCGAAGCTGACGCGGTGCGTTGCCGCATCCAGGTGCAAGGCTCCGATGGATACGCTGTCGGCAACACTCTCCGGCGCACGCCGGCGCAGTACGGCGCGGATACGCGCCAGCAGTTCCTGCGTCGAAAACGGCTTGGTGATGTAGTCGTCGGCGCCGGCGTCGAGGCCGGCGATCTTGTCGGGTTCGTCGCCACGGGCGGTGATCATCAGGATGGGCACCGGCTTGACGCGCGGGTCGGCGCGCCAGCGGCGCGCGAGAGTGAGCCCGCTATGCCCGGGCAGCATCCAGTCGAGCAGGATGGCGTCGGGCAGCACCTCGTTGATTTCGCGCTGGGCGCCGTCGCCATCGGACACCCAGATCGGCTGAAAGCCGTTGTGGCGCAGGTTGACGGAAATCAACTCGGCAATCGCCGGTTCGTCTTCCACCACCAGGATTCGAGGCAATTTCGCCATGTCATGTCGTCCTTGTCGTTCAGCGGACCACCGATTCGATCTGGTCCATCGGTGTATGGCGCACGTCGGCGCCCTTGACCACGTAGATCGTACATTCGGCGATGTTCTTCGCATGGTCCCCGATACGCTCCAGCGCCTTGGCCAGGAACAGCAGGTCCAGGCTGGGGGAGATCGTACGCGGGTCTTCCATCATGTAGGTGATCAGCTTGCGCACGAAACCGTCGAACTCGCGGTCGATCGCATCGTCTTCCTTCAAAATCGACAGCGCCATGTTCACGTCCAGACGCGCGAACGCATCCAGCGACTTGCGCAGCAGGCCCGAGGCCAGCTCCGAGGCGATCCGAAGCTCGGATGCCGGCAGGTTGCGTGCGGACCCGCTCTGGATGATGGACTTGACCATGCGTGCGATCTTGTCCGCTTCGTCTCCGGCCCGCTCCAGGTTGGCCGTGGTCTTGGAAATCGCGATCAGCAGGCGCAGGTCGCGCGCGGTCGGCTGGCGCCGCGCAATGATGGACGACAGGTCGTGGTCGATGTCGATCTCCATCGTGTTCACCTGCGACTCGGTTGCGGTGACCTGGCCCGCCAGTTCCACACTGAACTGCGACAAGGCCTGCACCGCGGTGCGGATCTGGGACTCGACGAGCCCGCCCATCTTCATCACCCGCGTGGAAACCGCGGTCAACTCGCTGTCGAACTGGCTTGACAAGTGTTTGTCGCTCATGGCAATTCCCTGGTGTACCCGCTATCTCAGCCGAATCGGCCCGTGATGTAGTCTTCCGTCTCCTTGCGGGTCGGCTTGAAGAACATCTGTTCCGTTGCCCCGAACTCCATCAGGTCACCCAGATACATGTAGGCGGTGTAGTCGCTGCAACGCGCGGCCTGCTGCATGTTGTGTGTGACGATGACCACGGTGTAGTCGCTCTTGAGCTCGGCGATCAGCTCTTCGATCTTCGCCGTCGAGATCGGGTCCAGCGCAGAACACGGCTCGTCAAGCAGAAGCACCTCGGGCTTGATCGCGATGCCGCGTGCGATACACAGCCGCTGCTGCTGCCCGCCGGACAGGCTGGAACCATTCTGGTTCAGCTTGTCCTTGACCTCGTCCCACAAGGCGGCCTTGCGCAAGGCCCATTCCACCCGTTCCTCCATGTCGGTCGATTTGAGATTCTCGAACAGGCGTACGCCGAAAGCAATATTGTCATGGATCGACATCGGAAACGGTGTCGGCTTCTGGAATACCATTCCCACCTTGGCCCGGATCAGCGCGACGTCCTTCTTCGACGTCAGCAGGTTCTCGTCGTCCAGCAGAATCTGGCCTTCGGCACGTTGTTCGGGGTACAGCTCGTACATGCGGTTGAAAACCCGCAGCAAGGTCGACTTGCCGCAGCCCGAAGGCCCGATGAAGGCGGTTACCTTGTTCTCGGGTATCTCCAGGTTGATGTCCTTGAGCGCCTGGAACTTGCCGTAGTAGAAGTTCAGGTCCTTGACCGAGATCTTGGCCTTTTCCTTGACAGGTTTTTCGGTATACATGGTGGTGTGGGTCCGATTGGAATGGTCTTGAATGGGTCGCTGTACTAGGACGCCAACTATCTGGCACGGGTCAGAACCCGCGCGGCGATGTTCAGGGCCAAGACGGTCAGCGTGATCAGGAATACGCCAGCCCAGGCCAGTTCCTGCCAGTTCGCGTACGGGCTCATTGCAAACTTGAAGATCGTCACCGGCAGGCTGGCCATCGGCTCGCTCAGGCTCGACGTCCAGAACTGGTTGTTCAGTGCGGTGAACAGCAGCGGCGCCGTCTCCCCTGCAATCCGCGCTACCGCCAGCAGGACGCCGGTGACCACGCCGGCGCGCGCAGCCTTGAGGGTGATACTCAGGATCACCTTCCATTTGGGCGCGCCCAGCGCATAGGCAGCCTCGCGCAGCCCGGACGGGATCAACTGCAACATGTTCTCGGTGGTGCGGATCACGACCGGAATCACGATCAGCGCCAGTGCGATCGCACCGGCCCAACCGGAGAA